>JAILEQ010000082.1 GCA_024687305.1 Lachnospiraceae bacterium
AAAAGTGCGGTGCCGTTTCTTTCTACCGCTGAGCCTATGAAAGCGCTCGTTACGGCAAAGCTGGCTGAGCCAAGGCCTCTGGCGAGACCGTAAAAAATGTTTGCACCGGCCTTCTGATATTCAAAGCAAAGAGCAGTCATAACGGGCTGATAAGCAAACTGGATCATGTAGATGATCGCATAGATCACAAAGATTAGCGCCTTACCGCCGTTTGCGAATCGAAGTATGACCGAACCTGCCATGATCACGATCACGGATATCAGAATGAATCGCCTGTTTGTAAGCCATCCGGGTTTATCGATTATGCCTGCGATCATCGGCTGAAAAACGGCCGATGTGATGTTGGCCACCGCAAGAAGTATCCCGACCTCGGTGTTTGAGAAACCGTTATCCAAAAGATACACGGCAGCAAGAGCGTGCACCGTACAAAATGCCGCAAAATATGCGGCATTTAAAAGTGTATATCGTAATGTCCAAAAACCTTTTCTTTTAGTCTGCAATCTGTTCACCCGTTAAAAACATTTTTTCGTATGTGCCTGAGGGCAGCTTCCGACCTTTTCGCATTTATAGCAGACTTCATTGGGACATACATCGTTTTCAAAGAAGCCCGTGATGTTTGAAAGTGTCGTATCTGCGATGTTGGCAAGCGCTTCAGCGGTAAGAAATGCCTGATGCGAAGTGACTATTACGTTGGGCATGGAGATCAGACGCGCAAGTGTATCGTCGTTGACTATATGGCCCGAGAAATCGTGGAAGAAAACGTCCGACTCCTCTTCGTAAACATCAAGGCATGCCGCGCCGACCTTTCTTGCTTTGATGCCCTCAACAAGCGCTTCCGTATCGATGAGCGCGCCTCTTGAAGTGTTGATGACGACAACACCCTTTTTCATGATATCTATGGACTCTTTACATATCATATGCTTGCTTTCTTCGGTAAGAGGGCAATGAAGGGATATGATGTCGCTTCGCTTAAACAGTTCTTCCTGCGATACATATTCTATGTCCGTATCCTTTGCCGGGAACTTGTCGAATGCGATAACGTGCATTCCGAAGCCCCTGCATATATCAATAAAAATGCGTCCGATCTTACCGGTTCCGACTACACCGACCGTTTTGCCGTGAAGATCAAAACCTGTAAGTCCGTTGAGGCTGAAATTGAAATCTTTTGTACGTATATAAGCTTTATGGATACGTCTTATCGATGTCAGCAGCAAAGCCATCGCATGCTCCGCTACCGCATAAGGTGAATATGCCGGAACACGTACAACATGAAGCTTACCGAAAGCATGCTCTATATCCACATTGTTGTAGCCCGCACATCGAAGAGCTATGAGCTTTACTCCCATTTCATAAAGCTTGTCTATAACATAGGCGTTAAGATCGTCATTTACAAATACGCAGACAACATCGCTGCCTTCCGCCAGCTTATAGGTATCCGGCGAAAGCCTCGTCTCCAGGTACGTTATGTCAACCGTATCCCTGAGTTCTGCCTTTTCGAACGATTCTTTATCGTAATCCTTAGCGCTGAAAAACGTTACCTTGATCTTATCCATATTTCTCCGTTCCGCGTTTCCTTGTCGAAAACACTTTTATACTTTCGAAGTCGCAGTTAAGCGATCCTTTTTCTTTGTACCCCAAGTCAGAATCTTCTTCTGCCCGAACCGCCTCTTATCAAAAGTACAAGTCTGAGCAACTGAAGTATCGACGAAGCAAGTGCCGCTACGTAAGTCATTGCCGCAGCCATGAGCACTTTTCTTGCTCCGCTTAATTCGTTGGGCATAAGCATGTCGTCATTGTCCAAAATGGCGAGAGCTCTGTGAGATGCATTAAATTCAACCGGCAAAGTGATCAGCTGGAACAGCACTACTCCGAGGAACAAAACCACACCTATCTTTGCAAGTCCGAGATATCCAAGCGCCAGTCCCAAAATGATCACCGGCCACGATATCCACGACCCAACCTTTGCGATCGGCACCGACAAAGACCTTAGTTTAAGCGGTCCGTATCCGACCTGATGCTGAATGGCATGTCCACATTCGTGCGCCGCTACGCCTATCGCAGCAACCGACTGTGATCCGTACACACTATCGGAAAGTCTCAGCACTTTTTCTTTCGGCGAATAGTGATCCGTAAGATTTCCGCGAATACGCTCTATCCTCACATCATAAATGCCCGACTCGTGAAGTATCGTCTCCGCAGCCATCTCGGCCGTGAGTCCACGCGCATTTCCCTGCCTGTTGTAGCGCTTAAACGTGCCTTTTACGTTCGCCGAAGCGATCAGACTTATCACCGCACCGATAAGCACCAGTATATATGTGGGATCGAGCCCATAAGGATAGTACATATTTGTCACCTCCGTATTATTCCATGTGTGCTGCTATTATACCACAAAACCACGAGCCAAGCGAATGATTGCATGTGGCATTTGGTTTTTAGCTTTTCCGCTTTTCGGCAGGAATATCGAGACCCTGCTTCCTGCCTGTTTTATTATTATCTAAAAAGAAGCAGGAATATAAGAAAATAATTCCTGCCTCTTTCTTGATAATTCAATTTATAGCAGAAAATGGAGCCACGCATATTTCCTGCCCAAATTTTAAAACATCAAAAATCGGTATTAAAAGACGATCTTTACGCTTCCGATCGTTTTTTCGGGAGCCATGTACAATTTTACAATGTCGCCTACCTTAACATCATGTTCTTGCTGCTCTGCTTTTTTGAGAGAAGCGTCAGCGATCGTAAATTTGTTTAACAGATCGTCGCCGCCCAATGTTTTGTTGTACCATAACAGGCGAACATCAAATTTGGAGCCCTTCTCAACCATCTTAGCTACTATAGCTTCCTGAATCCAGGCGTTTTCTTCCACAAAGTTGACCTCAGTATTCATCAAGCGCTCTTTCTGCTCGTCGGTCAGTTGTGCTTCCAACTCTTCCTTCGCTTTACCTTCCCTTTTTGCAATGGCAAAACATACTCCCACAAATGCACCTATTATAGCTCCTACTATGACATATCCCATTTTTCTCCTCCTTTGAGTACTCAACAA
>JAILEQ010000099.1 GCA_024687305.1 Lachnospiraceae bacterium
TACACAAAAGGAGAAAACAAAAATGGATGAATTTGAAAAGGTTGAAAAATTAAGACAGAGAGCAAACGTTAGTTACGAAGAAGCCAAGAAGGCACTTGAAGCTTCAAACGGTGATCTTCTCGATGCGATGATATATCTTGAGAAAGAAGGCAAAACCGCTGAGAAAGTGACCGGTGAGATCGTATATACTTCCGAAGCAAACAACGAATCTCATAAAGAAAGAAAAAGCTGTTGCGACGACAAGTGCAAAGAAAACGGCGAGAAGTTCAAAGAGTTCTGCAAATCAAGCTGGAAAAAAGGCAACGAGAACTTCTTTGTGGTAACTCATAAGTCTAACGTGATCATCAAGATCCCTGTATGGGCAATGATCGTTTTACTTATCTTCACATTCCACGTTACTCTTCCCGTAATGCTCGTTTCACTCTTCTTCGGAGTAAGATACTCTTTCATGGGTGAAGCAGATTTCGATACTATTAACAAGGCAATGGATAAAGCAGGCGAATATGCCGATACTGTAAAGGAAGAATTCAGCGGTAACAAGGAGAACTAAATTGAGTACCCGCATTTTGGTAGTAGAGGACGAAGAAAAACTTGCCAGGTTCACGGAACTTGAGCTAATACATGAAGGTTACACGGTGGAGAAAGCCATGGATGGCAGAACAGCGCTTGATATGGCTTCCACTCGTGAATATGACCTTATACTTTTGGACATCATGCTCCCGGGGCTTAACGGTCTTGAAGTGTTAAGAAGACTTGGCCCCGACTATGATGTACCGGTAATACTTCTCACCGCAAGAGACGCCGTCATGGACAAAGTGGCGGGTCTTGACGCAGGTGCGGTAGATTATATTACAAAGCCGTTTGCCATCGAGGAACTTCTCGCGAGGATTCGCGTTGCGCTTAAACAGCACAACAGGCAGATCACCGTCGACAGCACACAGACTCTTGCGACCGGGAAGGTTGAAGAAGGCGTTTATGTATGGAACGGTCTTAAACTCGAAGAAAAGAAACGAAGAGTCACATACAACAATCAGGAAATAACTCTGACAAACAGGGAATTTCTGATGCTTGAGACTTTACTTCAAAATATGGATATCGTGCTTTCAAGAGATACTCTTTTGGAAAAAGTATGCGGTTACGATTACGTCGGAGAAACCAATGTCGTCGATGTTTACGTGAGGTTTCTCAGAGCTAAGATAGATGATGTGTTTGGAATTAAAATGATACAGACTGTACGAGGAGTTGGATATGTCATCAAATCCGAATAACGAACAAAAAAGGATCCGCTCAATACGAGGGAAACTTCAGTCAATGATATCATTAAGAAGGCTCGGCGGAGCAATATCAGGCTCTCTCGGGCTTTTTCTGTTGATACCCTTGGTCTGGGCAGTATATAATGAGATCAACATATGCGGAAGCATTGTGCTTTCCAACAGACACTTCTTCAGTCTGCCGGGAAACATAAACACTTTGGCTTATTCGATAGTTGAGCCATCGGGAACCGTCGTTTTCACCGCGAATGCCTCTTTGATAGTATACATGGCGGTCGGGATCGCCGGTTGCAATCTTGTTTTATCGGTGCTCGGAACACTTTTTTCGATTCCTTCAGAGCAGGCTAAGATAAACAAGATACTGACACCTATCGATGCGCTAGCCGCAAGAGCCGACGAAATATCGAACTTTGAATTTAACGAGGACAAATATCAGTTACTTGAGAATGCCATCTCAAAGATAGAACCTGAGGACAATAAAGAGATACTTCTTCACGACGCCGAACTTCAGGGCATTGAAACTGCCATGAATAATCTTATAGGCAAGATGAAAGAAAACTATCGTCAGCAGGCAAGATTTGTAAATGACGCATCACATGAACTGAGAACCCCCATAGCAGTGATCGAAGGTTATGCCAACATGCTCGCCAGATGGGGACGTGAAGATGAGAAAGTTCTTGATGAATCGATCACTGCCATTCAGAACGAAGCTCACAACATGAAACATCTTGTAGAGCAGCTTCTTTTCCTGGCAAGAGGTGATGCCGGAAGAACGGAACTTAAGCTTGAGACCGTTGACATCACAAAACTTATGCAGGAAATATACGAAGAATCATTAATGATAGACGAGGACCATCCTTATAAGGTAAAATTAAGCGAGACACCCGTAACGGTATCGGCAGACCCGGGACTTCTAAAGCAGGCGGTCCGCATACTTGTGGACAATGCCGCAAAATATACGGCTCCCGGTGATGAGATAATTTTGGGTGCGGGGTCATCCGCCGGACGTCCTTATCTGATGGTTCAGGATGCGGGTATAGGAATGAAAGAGGCTGACGTTCAGCACATGTTTGACCGATTCTACAGAGCCGACGAAGCAAGAACTCGTGAAGGCACCGGACTTGGCCTTTCAATAGCCAAGTGGATAGTCGAAAAACATAAAGGAAGCTTTACGGTTATTTCAAGAACCGATCTTGGTACAAGGATATGCATTAACCTATAAGGTTTGCACATAGATAACAACCAACGAACATTTGCCGAGGGCGCCTTGGCAGAATGGAGGATTACATTATGTTAAAACACATCACAGAAGCAGAATTTGAAGCAGAAGTTCTCAAAAGCGACAAGCCCGTTTTGGTAGATTTCTTTGCCACATGGTGCGGACCTTGTAAGATGATCGCACCTATTCTCGAAGAGATCGCAGCTGCGGAAGACTCGTTTGATATCGCCAAGATCGATATCGATGAAGCCGAAGATCTTTGCGATAAATACGGTGTTATGTCGGTTCCGACTCTCATCAAATTTGCAGGCGGCGAAGAAGCCGGCAGAAAGATCGGACTTACCTCAAAACAAGATCTTATCGATATGATGAAATAGCACTGTTTTAGCCGCGGGGTATGGCTGTTTGGAGGGCAAAAGCTTGGATAATTACGAATTGGAAATCGATCTGTTCGATATGCTTAAGAAGATGTTAAAGTACTGGGTTATAATACTGATCGGTATAGCATCTGTAGGTCTTTTGTTTTTGATAGCACGTGAAGCGTTTAAGCCAAGGGAGACTGCTACGGAGCCCAAAGCAGTAAGTGTGACCGAGAGCGTGGAGGGTATGTTGTCTCAGGCAGAGCTGGCATCGGTCGACAACGTGATCTTAGAGGAGAGGCTTCTTGCGCACGACACCACATACATGCAGGAATCGATATTCGCAAACATCGATCCGATGGAAGCACCTCAGTGCCATAAATATTTCTATATTTCCACCAAGGGCGATGTGAACGCGATAATCAGCATGCTGGCCGCATATATCACCAAAGGCGACTACATCGAAAACATCAACGTCGCGCCTTTTAAGGACCTTAAGCCCGAGTATATAAAGGAACTTGTAAGCGTAACTTCCGAACTATCGGATTCTACCGGCGAGGATCCGAAGAACCTTGAAAACGGTGCTCTTCTTACGGTAAGCGTTCTTTCTGACAGTATTGAGAATGCCACCAAGCTTGCGAACATTGTCGTTTCTTCGCTGGAAAAGTACGACTCTGAGAATGCGACCGTCATTGCGGTTCACTCCCTTCTTTACATTGATACATTTGCGTCGACCGGTTACATTCCGGAGATAGTGGACAAGTGTACTGAAACCTACAATTCCATCGTCACCAAGGACACTCACATAAAGGAAACGGTTAAAAAGTTCACGCCCGCACAGCTTGCTTATTACAACGAAAAGACAGACAACGAAGCGGAAGAGACCGTAGCAGAAACTCCTTCGGGCTGGAAACAGCGTATCAAAGAGTTTTCTTTTGGCTCCCTTTCCAAACGAGACTTAGTGATCGGAACGGCACTTGGACTAGTGTGCGTCTTAGGTATATGGGCGTGTTTCTACATCTTCAGTGGTAAAGTCCACACGATCGACGACATCAGAAAGATCACCGGCATTTCGATGATCGTAGATATAGGAAAAGAGATAAAGTGGAACAGCCGCAAGAAACTCCTTGAGACCAATCTATTAATCGCTTGCCGAAAAGAGAACATCCATTGGGTGCTTCTCGCCACCACCGGAACCTTCACCACGGAACAAAGAAACCTCGCCGCCGACATCAAACTCATGCTCTCCAAGGAAAACATCGAATCGTCCATTATTGAAGATTTCGTGGAAAATCCCGGAGGTCTTTCGGACCTTGCGGATATCAGAAACGTTATCCTGATCGAGCGGCTTGAAGGCAGCAAAGTAAAGAAGCTTTACGAAGCCAACAGAAC
>JAILEQ010000125.1 GCA_024687305.1 Lachnospiraceae bacterium
AACATAAGCGCTCCCATTGCCGTTGAACATACTCGTTTTAAAACTTTTTTCTTCATACCTTTTTCTCCCTTGAAAAATTGATGTTTTGTAAATTACCCTTTCATAGAGATAGATACATAAAAAAACAAAATTCCCCCACCCTGAGAGAATTTTGTCTGTTTTGCACAATTTATAACACTGGCTTTTATGCAATTTTACGAGTATTTGCTCTTTTTATGCAAATGCATCAAATGATGGCGCTTCCGCAGAGGCTCCCGCTAAGGAAATTGCAGCAGGGGCCGAAGAAACCGCTACCGCTCCCTGAACTGCCACGCCCGCTTCGGGCGATCCGGAAACACCCGGCGAGAAAGATACGCTTCCCGACGCTTTTTCTTTGGCCATCTGTTCAAATACCGCTTTAAGATAAGCCGCGTCCGCCTCAGCTATCTCTTTTTGTTCTTTTAATCGATGCTTCATCTTAAGCTCTTTAAGATCAGACGCATCCATGTCGCTTACGTTCAAAAATTCTTCCGTAAGCTCATCAAGCCCCATTTCTTCCATGAGATCGCTTTCAAGCTCGGCAAGTTCTTCGCCCATCTCCCGGATTAGCGGTGCCAGCATTTCGATCTGAATATCTTCGGCCGAGAGCATTTCATCTTCGGTATATTCTTCCGAAAACTCCTCGTATTCGACCGCTTCTTCATCAATTTCATCAAGTGCAGTCTCGTCGGTATTTTCGACGGTTTGTTCTTCATCCCTTTCTTCATTTGCTTTTGTAAGCGCGGGATTGTTCTCGAAAATACCGTTTGCTGCTTTAGCCATCTCCTCCTGCTCGAGGTGTCTGGCTTTCTTTTTGGCGACTATCTCCATGGCTTTCGCATGAGCGATCGCTGCTTCGATCTCTTCGGCATCGTATCCGCCTTTTTGCTTTTCCTTTTTAAGCCGCATAACTTCCCGTTTCGCCATGGAAACGACCTGTTTTGCCGAGGCGGAGGTTTTGCTTGATATGATCTTTGATGAGATGCTCTTGAAACGATACTTTATCTTCTTTTTATTAAGGGTAGTGTTCTTGGACTTATTTCTTTGGGCCCTTAAGGCATCGGCATAGTTTTTGTTGAATAAGCTCTCCGCACTCTGACCGGTGAAGGTCTTCTTGGTATCAAGCTCATTCTTTAACTGCTGCTGTCTGTCTTCGGACATTTTTCTTCGTGCCTCATGGAGGCTGTCCAGCCTTGCCTTATAAGAAGAATAGGCACCGGAAGAATAATCCGGTGCCTTGGTAATGTTCGAAAAAACATTCGTCAATGTGTTCATAAGCACCTCATCCTTGAGTAACGACTCGAAATCCGTTTCGATAGTTTCGCTTATCAAATATATCGGCGAATTTTAGGGAAAGTTTAGAGCAAATAAAAACAGGGACAACCAAAGTCGTCCCTGTCTCTTTCTTGCATATTCTATTTAATCAACTTATGGCATCTCGTTCCAACGAGGCTTGATAGCGAAGAAGAGGATTACAAGGCTTACTACTGCACCGATGATACCTTTGATAAGCGATCCGCTCATAGCGTTAAGAACGATGTTAAGAACTGCGGTACCTGCAACAATGTAGAAACCGAGTTTCTGCTTCTTAAACAACAAGATCGACAATCCGACGAGCATACAGATCTGAGCTACGATGCAAAGAGCGATAAGTCCTGCGCCGCCTACTACCAATGCTCCGAAGAAACCGATCACATCGAGAACTGCCACGATGATGTTAACTACAAAGCAAAACCAAAGCCAGAATTTGGCAAAACCTGTCCATTCAAACATTATAATCTCCTCCTGTTTGTGAATATGTTATTAGACTCGTTAAGTTTAACACATTTTTGTTTGCTTAACAAGAATAATCTGCCATTGGCGATGCTTTAGGAAACCTACTTTACCACGGCGTTTAAGAGCCGTATACGTACCGGGCAATGCTTAAAAATCATTGAAAGAAATATCAACGCCTTCGCTTTTATGGTATACTTATCGGGAAAAAACGTGGGAGGATGCAGTTATGAAACCGAATGAACTGATTGAACTTTGCAAAAAGAAAACGGTCTGGATACAGACACACAACTTTCCCGATCCCGATGCCATTTCATCGGCTTTCGGTCTTCAAAAGCTTTTGGAGAACTTCGGGATTGCTTCGAGAATATGTCACGAAGGACAGATCGACAAGCTTTCAAGTGTTAAGATGTTATCTCTCTGCGGTATCGAAATGCATTCTTACGATGAGATAGAGTCTCAGATGAACGCAGACGATATGATCGTTTTGGTGGATTGTCAGAAGAACAACGGCAATACGACCGATTTTGTGGGTGACGAGCTTGCTGCCATCGATCACCATCCCACCGTCGTTAAGATTGATTACGAGTATTCGGATCTCAGGATCACCGGAGCTTGTGCATCTATAATTGCGGAATATTATAAGACGCTCAATGTAAATCCCGATGTCAAGGTTGCTACGGCCCTTATGTACGGCCTCAGGATGGATACACTTCAGTTAAGCAGAGGCGTCACCGAATTTGACCTTGATATGTTAAGCTTTCTTTTCCACTTTTCGGACAAAGAGCTTTTAAAGGAGTTAGAGACCAACAACATGGAGTTTACCGATCTTCGTGCTTACGGAGAAGCGATCGAGAATGCGAGAGTATTTGGAAAGGTCTGTCTCTCGTTTCTTGATTTCTTTTGCCCCGATGCTCTTGTTGCAGCTTTGAGCGACTTTTTCTTGGCGCTTGCCGAAGCGGAAGTTGTCATCATTTTTGCCAAAAGAGATACGGGATACAAATTCAGTTTCAGGAGCGAACGCTCCGATGTTAATGCCGGTGTTTTGGCGGGAGAGATACTCGAAGGCTGGGGCAACGGAGGCGGACATGCCGCAATGGCGGGCGGATTCGTGGAAGAAAGAAACATACCCGGTGACAGAATGTATCTTTTCGATACGGTTCAGGAAAAGACCATAAACTTGATAGAAGCGAAATATCCTCAGATCTTGTAATAAATTTAGGGGAATTTTATGTCAAAGAGAATAAGTGAAAAATATCTGAAAGACTTCTTTAATCTGGATGATTCCGATGAGTCTTCGGCTGACCTTGCCAATCTTATCGAAAAATTAAAGAAGCTTACGTTTGAACACGGCGAAAATATCATTACCGCAGGCGAAGAAGCAGACGGTATGTTTTTCATCGAATCGGGTTCGGCAACTGTTTTAAACAAAAACGGCGAACAGGTAAATCTTATGCATGTAGGCCAATACTTTGGCGAATATGCCGTTCTTACCGGTGAAAAGAGACTGACAACGGTAAGAGCGCACGGTCGCACTGTGGTTTACAAAGTCGAAAACGAAGACCTGCTTGCCTTTTTATCAAAACATCCTCACATTTACAGCGAGATGATGAAGAAAGTGTACGGGCAGCTTTCTTCAAAGCATTCGCAGATACTTGCACTTTCTTCAATGAAGAAAGGCGTTTTGTCGCACCCTTCAAACGATCACCCGATCACGTTAAAACAAGGGTTTTTCCAGTACGGCTTCCTGGCACTGGTAGTCATTGCTTCATTCTTATTGCCGCGTGGCATTTCGGGACCGGTCTTTTTGCTCCCCCTCATCTTCATGATCGCATACGTTCTGATCACCAAAAGAACGCTCGAATCGATCGTAGCATCGTGTCTTATAGCCGGAATACTTGCCTACAAAGGACAATTTCTGACAGGTACCATGGATGCGCTCATCGAAACTTTCGGAGCAGCGGACAATGTTTTTACGGTCATCGTTATGGTTCTCATGGGAGCACTGGTTAACCTTATAGTAAATTCCGGCGGTGTAACGGCGTTTGAAAAGGCTGCTGCGAAACATTCCAAGTCGCAAAGACATATTTTCTTTACGTCGTTTGTCATCATGATCATGACTTCCATCGACGAAGGGCTCAACATGCTCTGTGCGCAGTATGCGCTCTATAACCCTTCCAAAGAAAAGCGCATTCCCCGCGAAAGACAGGCTCTCTTTTACGGTATGCTTCCGGTTGTTTTATGTTCCTTTGTACCGCTTTCTCTTTGGGGCATATTTGTAATAGGTACCATGACCGTCACTTTCGGTACAGACTCCGTGGCACTTTTTTGCAAAGCCATCCCGTTCAATTTTTTCTCGATAGTTACGGTTATTGCGATGATATTGCTCTCGCTTGGACGATTGCCGCGAAATAAGCAGCTTAAAGCAGGAGATAAGAGAGTCCGGGAAAACGGTGCGCTGTGGCCGGACGGATCGGAAAAATATCTAAGCGAACACTCGACCGAAGTCTGGGGCAAGATATCCAACGTAATGCTTCCGATCATCGTTCTCATGGTTGCTTCTTTGGTTGTCAGGACAGTTTCATCGGGAAGTTTTTCGGTTGACAGCTCCATAGGACTTACGGTTGCGCTTTTGTTCACTTTTGCTCTGTTTTGCTTAAGACGCATCATGTCACCTTCCGAGTTTGTGGAATATGCGGTTCAGGGAATTGCCGATTCAACGCTTCCCGTGATCATGTATCTTATGACGATATTCTTTTCGTCGATGCTCGATAAACTTAAACTCGATACCTACTTTGAACTTGCGATAGATGAATTCGATCACTTACTGTTTCTGCTCCCGGCTGCGGTCTTTTTGTTCTGCATGCTGCTTACGACAGTGCTCGGTTCATCATGGGCTATGTACGCTATCGCATTTCCGATAGTTTATTCGCTTATCAAAAACTTTGGAATAGACTCGACAACAGCCATCGCACTATTTGTCGGAGCGATCGCAGGTGCAGGTATAGCAGGCGAGAAAAACTGTGCCTTCACTTTTGAAGCACTGAATGTCGGCACTACGGTAGGCATAGCGCCGGATGTCGCCAAAAAACTGCGTCTTTTCTACAGTACGATCGTTTCGATCATCGCATTTGCGCTGTATCTCATTGCGGGAATCATCTGTTTTGGATAAATAAAAAAGAAAAAGCAGCTAAGCGCTGCTTTTTCTTTTTGCAAAGATACCCCGATGTATCATTTCTCAAGCAATTTAATGGGCTTTGCACTGTATACGAACACTACCGCGTCAAATGCCTTTTGCGCATCTACCGTTATTCTCGACGATGACGTTGAAACGCGCATGATGATCGAATAACTCTCACCCAAGGTTCCCATCTTAAGATGCGAAAGTTCATCGTTGATCGGGTCGCTTCCGTCTATATCGGAAAACTGTAAAAGATATCTTTTATTGTCATAATTGTTTGCCTCTTTTGCCAGAGGATCGTTCGATTTGAATTTATGATCAGCGCGGCCGCTTTTACCAGGCATGTTGCAGTCTGTCTTATAGTAATCCGAGCCGACAACAAAGTAATCTTCGCCGAAAGCTTCTTTGAGATTACTGCCCATATTTGAAGGGAAGAAAGCGTTCTGAGGCACTTTCGCTATGTGGCCGCAATGACCGGTGATAAATATCGCGTTTCTGGCATTTCCGCC
>JAILEQ010000075.1 GCA_024687305.1 Lachnospiraceae bacterium
TCCCACACCTTCGGTACTGATCACGTTAATATGCTCGTTATGAGCATTGATGATCTCTTTTGTTATGGCAAGACCGAGTCCCGTTCCCTTCTTGTCCTTACCTCTTGAAATATCGGACTTGTAGAATCGGTCAAACACAAACTTGATATCGTCTTTTGGAATACCTATTCCCGAATCCTTGACCGATACGAATACTTTGTTGTGTTTCTCGGTAGTTTCAATCTTGATGGACGAATCGTGATGCGAAAACTTGATGGCATTGTCAAGAAGGTTATAAAGCACCTGACCTATCTTCATCTCGTCGGCATGAACATAAATATTCTCGTCAAATAAAACAAGATCGATGATAATGCCTTTCTTCTGGCAGGTTCCTTCGAAGGAAGCTGCAGTCTGACGGATGACATCGTTTATGTCAAAATCCGAATAATCCAGCACAACACCCTTCATGTTCAGATTGTTAAGTGCCAGAAGACCGTTTGTCAGTTTTGTAAGTCGCTCGGTCTCGCTTAGCACGATTCCCAGATATTTTTCGTGCATCTCGGGCGGAATGGTGCCGTCTATCATCGCCTCAAGATATCCTCTGATCGAAGTCAACGGAGATCTGAAATCATGAGAAACGTTCGCGATGAACTTCTTCTGATTGTCCTCACCTCTGGCTATTTCGGAAGCCATATAAGAAAGAGTGGCCGCCAGATATCCCATCTCATCGTCCGAATCTACGCTGAACTCATAGTGAAGGTTTCCGGAAGCATATTGCTCCGTTGCTTCCGTTATCTTTTTAAGCGGAAAATAAACCATCTCCGTAAAGAAAAACAGGATGATAAGAGAGATAACAAATAAGATCACCAGAAGAAGGTATGAAATTGCCAGAAAGTCGTCACTTTGCTTTTCGATCGAATCCATCGAGCAATGTATGACAACATAACCGTTTACTTTAAACTCTGCCACGATAGGTGCAAAAACACTTAACTGATCATCCGAAAAACTGTCAAAGAATGTACCTATGGTGTACTTTTCTTCACCGATTATCGTAGGGTCGAAGCCTTGAACTATGATCGGATTCTCAACATCGATCGGCTTGTCGGTTGCCATGATCATTCTTCCCGAAGGGTTTATGATCCAGATCGTTGCAGGCATAAATGAAGCCAGAAGATCCATCTGCTCTTTCACATCCGAAAGTGCCCTGTCTTTTGTGTAAAGATCCACAGCATAAGTGTTTGCGATCAGATTGGCTTCGCGATAAAGAGCCGACGCCTTTTCTTTCACCAAACGATTGTATGTCGTCTGCGAAACAAAGGAGCTGACTATTATAAAACCAAACACACCGAATATAAGATATGCCAGCAAAAATTTTAGATAAAGTGTTCTTTTCATTGTTTATCTGTTTTGGTCTCGAACTTGTAACCTATTCCCCATATGGTCGAGATCTTCCACTGCTCGTGATCGTTTATCTTCTCGCGGAGACGCTTGATGTGAACGTCAACGGTACGCGTGTCACCGACGTAATCGTAGCCCCATATCTTGTCCAAAAGCTGCTCTCTTGTGAAAGCATGGTTGGGCTGCGATGCAAGAAAATACAAAAGTTCGATCTCCTTTGGCGGCATCTCGACTGTCTCGTTGTTGTATGTAACGGAATAATCGGTAAGATTTATCAAAAGATCCGGGTATCTTACGATCTTTTCACCAGTCGTTTCAGCGGCCGGAGCGCTCTGTTTTGTACGCCTTAACACCGCTTTGACTCTGGCCACAAGCTCTTTTGAATCGAAAGGTTTTTCGATATAATCGTCTGCCCCGAGCTCAAGTCCCAAAACTTTATCAAACACTTCGCCTTTTGCCGAAAGCATGATGACGGGAGTCTGCGACTTGGTACGGATCGTTCTGCACACCTGGTATCCGTCTATGCCCGGAAGCATCAGATCGAGTAACACGAGGCTTGGCTCGTACGAATCGAATATCTCGAGTGCCGACTCGCCGTCATTGCAGATCTTGGTATCAAAGCATTCTTTGATAAGGTACAAAGAAACCAGTTCCGCTATATTGTTGTCATCATCTACGATCAGTATCTTCTGTCTGTTGACCATTTAGTCCCCCTTTGAATGCTACTTAAATGTAACTATTGTGACTCCGGCATCACCTTCTCCGTGTTCGCCGGCTCTGTATGATTTAACGTAACTTAACTTCTTTAAATGGCTTTGTACCGCATTTCTTAAAGCACCGGTGCCTTTACCGTGAACTATTCGCACGCTCTCCATATGAGAAAGATATGCATCGTCCAGATATTTGTCCAATACCGCCAACGCCTCATCAACAGTCTTCCCGATGAGATTGCATTCGTACGAGATGCTCATCGCTTTGGACATCTTCATACCCGAAGAAAAGCTCTTTCCCTTTGAAAGTCCGGGCGCCGTTATCTCCTGCTCCATTACGAGAACAAGATCTTTTATGTTTGTCTGTGAACGGATGATACCGCATTGCACATACAGATTTCCCTTTGAATCGGGAAGCGTACTCACCGTTCCTTTAAGACCCATCGAAACTATCTTTACACTGTCACCGATCTTGATATCCTTGGCGTTAAGTCCGCTTGCTTCGTCACGTTTTGCCTTAACCGCAAGCTTTCCCGATCGGTCTTCCATCTTTGTTCGAATGCTCTGACGTCTGTGCTCGAGCTCTTTCATTGAAATATTGGAGCCCGCCTTCTGCATTATGCGGATAGTCTCGTCGGCATAATCTTTTGCATCTTTTAAAATGTCACGTGCTTCTTCGTTGGCTTCTCTGAGTATCCGGTCTCTTGATTCGTTTAGCTTCTCGAGTTTCTCGTCAAGATACTTTCTGTCCGCTTCGAGCTTGAGTCGTTCTTCGTTAAGCTCATCTCTGTCACGTTCCATCTTTACGCGCTTACTCTCCAGATCCGATATAACATCTTCAAATCTTTCTGAGTCTTCTGATATCTGCGCTTTCGCACTTTCGATAATGTCATTTGAAAGACCGAGCTTTGAAGAAATGGCAAATGCATTCGACTTGCCGGGAATACCGATGAGAAGACGGTATGTAGGGCTTAATGTCTCGACATCAAACTCACAGCACGCATTCTCCACAAAATCCGTTGAAAGAGCAAACAGTTTAAGCTCGCTGTAATGAGTCGTAGCCATCGTTCGGATACCGCGGTCATGCAAAAATGAAAGAATCGCTATCGCAAGAGCGGCTCCTTCCGTAGGATCCGTGCCCGCACCGAGTTCATCGAAAAGGCAGAGCGACCTTTCGTCTGCGTTATCAAGTATATGAACAATACTCTTCATGTGAGAAGAAAACGTAGATAAACTCTGCTCTATACTCTGCTCGTCTCCAATATCCGCAAACACCTCATCAAATACGGAAAGTTTTGAGCGATCTCCCGCCGGAATGTGAAGTCCGGCCTGTCCCATTAATGTAAACAGTCCAACGGTCTTTAATGTGACCGTCTTACCGCCCGTATTGGGTCCCGTAATGACCAAAAGATCAAAATTTTCGCCAAGGGAAACATCTATGGGTACAACTTTGTTTTTATCAAGAAGCGGGTGTCTTCCCCTTCTGATGCTTATTACACGATCCTCGTTAAATACCGGCCGAGTCGCATTTTGCTCGAGTGCCAGACCTGCTTTTGCAAATATGAAATCAAGCTTTATCATAAAATCCGCATCGGTCTTAAGCTCAACCGTGTGCTCGGAAAGCTGTGCGGAGAGATCTGCAAGTATTACTGCGATCTCTTTTTCTTCGTCCAGTTCCAGCTGTCTTATCTTATTGTTCAGTTCAACGACTGCCTGGGGCTCCACAAATATGGTCGCACCCGTAGAAGACTGATCGTGGATCATACCCGAAACCTGACTTCTGTGCTCGGCTTTTACAGGCACGCAGTAGCGGTCGTTTCTCATCGTAACAACATGGTCCTGAAGGTACGAAGAGAGACTTCCGTTCACGAGTCTGTTAAGTTCGGCATGTATCTTGTCGTTGGTCTGCTGAAGGCTTTTCCTGATCGACTTAAGGGTGGGGCTTGCGTCGTCCGCCATATGACCTTCTTCGTCGAGAATACATTTGTTGATCTCGTCTGCCGTACGCGTCAAAGGCTCCAACAGATTGAAATAGTCATCCAAAGAATCGGTGGTCTCATCACCTTCGTCGCGCTTTCCCCATGATTTGACTCTGTTTACGTTTGAAAGAAATCGGGCGAAAGAAAGCAGTTCCGCTGCCGTAAGCGAACTTCCTATCTCAAGACTTTTGAGTGAAAACCCAAAATCCTTTACCGAGCCGAAAGAAATACTGCCCTTTTTGATAAGACGGGTAAGCGCATCCGAAGTTTCCTGCTGGGCTTCTTCGATAAGTCTTATATCGGTCATGGGTTTAAGCTCCCGGCAAAGTTTCTTACCCGGAGCTGAGCCCGCTTTTTCTTCCAGCAGGTGTATCACATTTGTATATTCAAGAGTGTTTAATACTTTTTCATTCATCTTCTTTTTCTTTTGTGCATAGTTTTAATAATTTTAGCACAATCTACGGGCTTTTTCCACAACCGGTCATACTTAAACGACTGGAATAGGATATGAAGATATGATATGATTTTTAAGACGATCCAATAAAGGAATAGAGTGAAAAAATGAACAAAAAAACCTTTTACGATACAATCAAAAAACTGTTTTCTTTTAACAAAAATAAACTTCTTATCTCGCTCATATTCGGATTTTTGACAGGTCTTTCATACGTACTGGGATATCAGCTCGAAAAATATGGAATGACGCTTCCGGGGATTTCCGGAAAAGGGAAGATCGTTCTTTTATCTTTACTTATCATGATACCTGCAGGTTTCATAACATATATATGTCTTGGATTGACGGAAAAATTCTTTACCGAAAAATCTTGCACGATCGATCACAAAAAGACATTCTTTATAAGTTTTGTCTTCATGATCGTTCTTCGTATCCCCGTTTTTTTGGCTTATTACCCCGCAGTAATGAGCTATGATTTTGGTCGTCAGTTAAGCGAAGCCATCAACGGGCATAAATACTTCTGGGATTATCAGCCTCTCATCCACACCGAACTTATAAGAATCTTTTATCTGATAGGCAAAGCAGCGGGCAATCTTTCACTCGGAATGGCGCTCCTTTCGATCTTCCAGTGTACCGTTTTGTCTTTGATACTCGCTTACTCGATATCGATCATATACAGAGTCACCAAAAGGCTTTGGATCGCGATCATGCTCACGGCGATCTATTCGCTTCTTCCCGTCCATACCCTGATCAGTGTCATCATGACAAAAGATGTCCTTTTCTCGGGATTTATGGTGCTGTTTATTTGCCTTATCTATGAGCGCAGTCTCAAAAAATCGTTGCTCATTGATACAGCTTTGGTATTAACCGCCGTCTTAAACATCACATTTCGTAAAAATGCCGCCTACGCATTGGTTTTCCTGATAATAGGCTATTTGATATACGAAAAGACTCTTAAAGAAAAACTTCTTTCCGCTTTGCTGGTCGTTATATGCATAGGCGCCGGCATAGGAGTACAAAATGCCATGATCTACGGCTTTGATGTTATCCGTGGGAATAATTCCGAAATGTACAGTGTTCCGATGGTCCAGTTCATGAGGGTCTATGTTAATCAGACCGAAAATCTGACAGACGAACAATACGATATGATATACAAAGTCCTTCCTCTGGAGATCGACGGCTTAAGCTACAATCCTTATTTTGCCGATACCGTCAAAAACTTTACGGATTACCGCGATGATATATGGTCGGGAAGTCCCAAAGCATTTTCTAAAGAATGGCTGGCTCTCGCAAAAGCATATCCAAATGATTTCTTAGATGCATTTTTGTCATTAAACAAAGGTTACTGGTATCTTCCGGACCATGTATTTGCCGATGTTTTGGGTGTCGGAGCCGATGTCGGAAAAGGCGTTTTACATACTTATAACTGTACTTACGCAATAGTGGAAGGCGGAATAGAAAATGTGGATCTTTGCCCGATCGCAAAGCGCTTTATCGAAAAGAGCATAAATGAAAACGGCTTTTTCAAATGGCCCGTTCTCAATCTTTTATTCAGGCCCGCGTTTTACTTTATTCTTTTGATGTTTACGACTTTTGCGGCTATATACAAAAAGAAACGGATCGGATTTATCATGATCACGTATCCGTTATTATATATGGGAACACTCTTCTTCGGACCGCTTGTATACTTCAGGTACATCTATCCGATCATACTCACCGTTCCCGTTCTTATGGCGGTCGTACTGTTTGACAAGGTTAAAGAATAGATGGAAAAAGAGCTTTTCGATCCGATAAAAAAATATTTCCAGGCCTTGGGCTATGTCTGTGACGGTGAAGTCGGAGACATAGATCTTTACATGGAAAAAGACGGTATGTCCGTGGCGATCGAACTTAAACAGACGCTTGATTTCAAGTCGATCCAGCAGGCCGCTCTCAGGCAAAAGATAGTCGATGACGTCTATATCGGAGTCTTTAAGCCCAAAGACTTATACTCAAAGTCATATAAAGACAAGATATATCTTTTGAAACGTCTCGGAATAGGACTCATAGTGGTCGGAAAAAGGATCCGAACCGTTGATATCGTATCCGAACCTGTAGTCAGCGATCTTAAAAAGATAAAATCTCAGAACAAACGCAAAAGAACGGCTCTCGAAACAGAGTTCAGTCACAGAAGAGTCAGATCCAATACCGGCGGAGTTACCGGCACAAAGATAATGACTGCCTACAGAGAAGATGCTCTTTTGGTGCTTGACGCCCTGGCAGAGCTTGGCGGAGAAGCGGCGCCCAAAGACGTAAAAGCGATCTCGGGCGTAGAAAAAGCCGCAGGGATACTTCGAGGCAATCACTACGGCTGGTTTGAAAACTATGAAAAAGGTAAATATCGCATCCTCGAAAAAGGCTACGAAGCGCTTGAAGAATTTGAGGATGCTTTGAAAGTTTTAAAAGGATACCATACCGAAAAATAAAGGCATATCAAAGATATGATGACAGATATGATCTTCACGACGGTAGGTTTATATACTACATTTACGATCCCGGCCTCTTGTCCGGGATTATCTATGCTCAAAAACCCCTTCTTGCTCTTATGAACGGGAAGCGATGTTTTAACACCGTCTTCATCGGTAAGGTATGCTTTGTAGCCTTTGTAATACACCAACGGCAGCGTATATTTTGCCATACCGCCCTCGCTGTCTTCGAAGCTGTATCTGTTGTATCCCGCAGTGCAAAGCTGCCATCCCGAAGGTATTTCAAAATCAGACGAAGAATCATCATCGGAAGACCCGCCTATCACCGCTTTGATCTCTTTATTTGCAAACGAAGACGTATCGGCTTCTATGGGAAGCCATTCGGTTCCCATTCCGACATAATATGTGCCTTCAGTATCCAAAAATTCTTCGCCGAATGATAAAGATAATTCCGATGCGACAACGCCTCTGTTTTCATTGATGGCAAATACAACGGAAAGAACTGCAATAACGGCGAAAGAAACCGCCTTTACTCTCCGACTCTCCAAAGAAATCACAAGCACAAAGCCCGATATGATAAAGCATATCGCAAAAGGAAAGAGTCTGAATGAAAACTGAAGACTGTTGATCGGAGTATTGTTAAATATCCTCCACGGAAAAATGTCTGTGATCGATAAAGATATCATTATGCCGATAATGCTTAAGAGCGCTGCCGCGATCTTCTTTTTCCATAAAGAAAAACAAACAGTCGCAGCCGCAGCTATCCAAAGAACGACTCCGAGGCCTATGTTTGCGGTATACTCTTCCGTATAAGCTCTGAGCCCGAAAAGAGATTTAAACGGCACCACAAAATCACCGATGTATACAAGAGGATTTTCGTAACAAAAATGCCCCGATCTCATCTGCTCGATCATCGGAAACAGATAGAATGCCGATAATCCCACGGTCAGTCCGGCATATGAAACAAGACGCTTTATTGATGAAAAATTCCAAATGATCTTCCTGAATCTGGGAATAAACGATAAAACCGCAAATACGATGACCGTTATCACCAAAGCAGTTACCGCGGTCATTATATGTGAAAGGGCCATACCGAGAAACGCGATCGTAAAAAGAAAGGTCTTTTTGCCACATTTCTCTTTATCGTTTACAAAATCCCAAACAGCATATGCAAGAACGGGTATAAACGATGAAGCGATGTACGAGCTTATTCCCGCTCTGTACACTATCTCCCATATGAAATAGATTGACGTGGTGCTGACGATCGCCGCCAAAAGACCCATAACACGGTCTTTCGATATCCCTTTGTAACATAGATACGATATCGTAAACGACATCGATACGATCAAAGCCATAAACAGTTTAAAACTCTGAGTGGGCGAAAGCCCGATCAGCCTTAAAATGGCAGCGGGCACAAAGAAAAAATCCGAATAGAACAAAGGTGTTCCGTAGCCGCAGCCTTCAAAAAATCTCGGATAAACACTTGCAAAAACATCTCCGTGCTTAAGAGCATCTTTTAATCCTTCTATACGCTCAAGTGAATAAATAAGATCTATTATATGTCCGGGAATACCGTTTTTTACGTACGGAAAAAGACATACCGCCACACAGACGATAAGCGAAGCGATAAATCCCGCTATGCTCAATATCTTTTCCTTTCCCGAAACCTTTTCTTTCACAGTATGTTACTTTAGCTCCATTGTGATCTCAAAATCATTTCCGCTTGCATTAACTTTTCCGTAAGCTCCCGAAATGAACGGAATCTGCGGAGATAAATGGCCCAGATCGATATCGTATACTATCGGAACATTATACTTTTCAAGCAATCCCGTATATGCTTCGTAGGGCTTAAATCCCAAAAAGTCATCGTCATGCTGAAGAGGTCTTCCGATAAGGAATCCCTTTACATATTTGAACCATCCCGCCTGTTCAAGATTAAACAGCGCGCGCCTCATGCTCATGACATTAAGGTCGCAGCTTTCCAGAAACCATATGATCCCGTCTTCTTTGTACCTTTCGTTAAAATCGGAAACTCTGTCAAAGCGTGTACCCGTAAGATTTACAAGACAATCAAGGCATCCGCCTATAAGACGGCCCTCAAACACCGCTTTATCCGCTTTATGAATGGTCTGAGAGTAAGGCTCCGTACAGGTGTAAGGTCTTAAAGGCTCTTCGTCACTTCCATCCCACTCTTTTTCCCACTTGTCGTAATTCGTAAACTTTAACTTCTTACCCGTAAGCACGCCAAAAGCATCCTCTATCGACTTATGCCACGGCTCCATTCCGAAATCCGATGCGCACGGCCCGTACACTGCCGCCATATCACACAAAGTCGGAAGCAAAAATGTGAGGTTTGTGTTGTCGGAATAGCCAAGAAACCATTTCGGATCGGAGGTTTTTATACCCTCAAAATCAACGAAGGGAAGATCTTCGCACATAAGCTCCCCTCCCCCGCACGAAATGATCGCATCACATTTATCATGCATAAAGAAATCGTTTATCTCTTTTGCACATTCCTCGTCGGTATTGCTCTTTCCGGGTGCGAGGCTCACTCTGGCATTGGGACCTTCCACGATCTTATAGCCCATGTTTTTAAAGGTCTTTGTCGCATTGTCAAAGCGGGCAGAGTAAGGCATCGTCGCACATCCGAATGACGGTGCTATAAATCCTATCTTACCGTTTTCTTTTAAAAACTCAGGGTATCTCACTTCTCATCCTCCCATTTGAGTCTGTGCAGTTCTCCCTCAAACTCCATTCCCTTAAAACCGGTCTGCCTTAATGCTTCATAAAGCACTATCGCAACGGAATTGGACAGATTGAGAGAGCGGATCTTTTCTCCCATAGGTATGCGGATACAGTTTTCTTCGTTCTTAACCAGTATCTCCTCCGGAATGCCCGCCGATTCTTTTCCGAACATGATAAAGCCATTTTCCGAAAAAGAAACATCGGTATAACATTTCTTTGCTTTGGTGGTGGCATACCAGATCTTCGCAGCGGGATTTTTGCTTAAAAAATCCTCATAATTTACGTATCTTTTCAGATCCAGATGTTCCCAGTAATCCATGCCGGCACGTTTTATCGATTTCTCGTTCAACAAAAATCCGAGAGGCTCAATTAAATGAAGGGGCGTATCCGTTGCTACGCAGGTACGCCCTATATTTCCCGTATTGGCCGGAATCTCCGGCTCCATCAATACAATATTCATCAGTTCTTTTTCTCTTCTCTTAACTTTGTGACAAATCGCTCGAGTCTTTCCATAGCAAGACGCAGTCTGTCAAGTGAATATGCGTAAGATATTCTAAGGAAGCCTTCTCCCGAATCACCGAATGCCGTACCGGGAACCGCTGCAACTTTTTCTTCCTCAAGGAATCGCGTTGCAAACTCCTCACTTGTCATTCCGAATTCCTTTATGCAAGGAAATACATAAAATGCACCGAAGGGTTCAAAACACTCAAGACCCATCTTCTTAAATGCGTCAAGAAGAAAACGACGTCTCTGATCGTATGAATCACGCATCTTTTTGACATCATCGTCACCGTTTTTAAGTGCTTCGATAGCAGCGTACTGGCTTGTGGTCGGAGCACACATAATGCAGAACTGGTGGATCTTTGTCATCTGCTGGATGATCTCCTTGGGTCCGCATGCATATCCGAGTCTCCAGCCTGTCATCGCAAACGCTTTTGAAAAGCCGTTGATCAGAATGGTACGCTCTTTCATGCCGGGAAGAGAAGCTATTGAAACATGCTTATCTTTATAAGTGAGCTCTGCATAAATCTCATCCGACATGACAAAGATGTCTTTTTCAACGCACACCTTTGCGATCGCTATAAGATCCTTTTCTTCCATGATCGCTCCGGTAGGATTGTTGGGGAAAGGAAGTATCAATACTTTTGTTTTGTCGGTTATGGCATTTATCAGCTCTTCTGCGGTAAGTCTGAACTCATTTTCAGCCTTTAAGTCGATTATGACAGGTTTGCCGCCGGCAAGTATGGTACAGGGCTCGTAGGAAACGTAACTGGGCTGAGGGATAAGCACCTCATCGCCGGGATTTAACATTGCGCGAAGCCCTATATCTATAGCTTCCGAACCGCCGACCGTAATGATCACTTCGCTGTTCCACGCATATGATACGTTGTATTTTCTTTCTACATAACGGCATATCTCTTCTCTTAATTCTTTAAGACCCGAGTTCGATGTGTAGAAAGTCTTTCCTTTTTCGAGGGAATAAATGCCCTCGTCTCTTATATGCCAGGGAGTATCAAAATCGGGCTCGCCGACTCCCAAAGAAATGGCATCCTTCATTTCGGATACGATATCGAAAAATTTACGTATCCCTGAAGGCTTTATCTTGATCACTTCATCGGATAACGGATTTCTCATAATATAAATGTCTCTCTTTCGTCAGTTTTAGGTTTAGCCATAACAGTGCCGTGCTCTTTGTATTTCTTTAAAATGAAATGAGTCGATGTGCTTAAAACCGACTCAAGCGTAGAAAGTTTGTCGGATACAAAAAGCGATATCTCTTTTAAGCTCTTTCCTTCGAGTGAGACCAAAAGGTCAAAACCGCCGGAAATAAGGTATACCGAATTAACTTCGGGATACTGATATATCCTTTCGGCGATGTTGTCAAAGCCCTGGCCTCTTTGAGGGGTAACTCTTACTTCGATGATGGCGCCTACGGATTCGATCGAGGTCTTTTCCCAATCGATGAGCGTGTGATATCCGCATATTATTCCTTCTTCTTCCATTGCCTTAAGTTCGTTGGCAACGGCAAGCTCGTCCATACCCAGTATTACGGCAAGTTCTCTGATATCTATTCTTGAATCTTTTTCAATAACGGAAAGTATTTTTTCTCTCATATCTTTCTCCTTTATAAATCGTATATTTTAGTAAGTTCGTCCGACCTGAAAGGTTCCAAAAACCTTTTTGAGTCGCCGTTTATGACCACTTTGTCATTTGAATCGGTTATCTTACCGACACAAACGGCTTCGATCCCTTCTTCGCCCAGATCTCTTACCAGTTTTTCTCCGTCGACCGTCGTCATTACCAGGGCACCGGAACTGTCAAGATTGTAAGGATTAAGGTCAAAGAAGTTGCATATCTCGATCGTTTCCTGTTTGATCGGTATCATCTTCAAATCTACCGAAAGTCCGACATGACTAGCCTCTGCGATCTCCCAGAGCGCGGTAAAGATTCCGCCTCTTGAAGCATCGTGCATGGCACTCACACCGGACTTAACGGCGGGTGCGGCCTCATAGACCACAGTCAGGTATTTTTTAAACTGCAAAGCCGATAAGATCATGCTCGCAGGAAATTTCTCTTTAAGTTTCTCTTCGTATTTTCGGGCCAAAAGATAGGTTCCTTTAAGTCCGGCCCACTTACTTATCACTATGTCGTCGCCGGGCTTTGCACCGTTCGATCCGACATACCCGGTCTTTTTTGCTTTAGCAAATACGCTTATTCCAACAACGGGACGGCTTACGCTGTCCGAAAATGATGTATCTCCGCCAAGTATCTCGACATTAGACTCTTTACATGCCGCATCTATGTCTTTTATAAGGCTTTTAAGAGAGTTTTCTTCGTACCCTGTGGGCAAAAGAAGCATCAACCCGATACCGACCGGTTCGGCTCCGTTACTGCAGACATTATTGAAGATATCTTCAAAGATAAAACCGTCTTTGTCGGTAAGAAGTTTCTCGCTGACGACTGCGACTTCATCTTCTTTAAGGTCCAAAACAGCGCAGTCTTCCCCAAAGGATGCCCCTGTAAGGACTTCACTGCGCCGTGCTTTTACATTCTTAAGTATTGATCTTTTAAAGATATTTTCAGGTGTCTTTCCCGTGTTCATGATACCTCTGAGTTCGTTGTCTTACATAGTTAATGATGATACAATGGGAATGACCATGGCGACTACCAAAATTATGACAACGATCAGGGTAAATATCCTTTTGTTCTTTTTGTTGTAAATGTTAAACATGTCTTTACCTTTACTTAGTATTCATTGAAAGGAATTATAGTCTATGTATTGGAAAATAGCAAGTTTGCTAATATTCGCAATATTCTGTCTGTGGGTTTATTATGAATCGCACCGGACCGTCAATAAAGCCAAAAAGGAAGAAGAAACCTTCTGGGAGCGCGAGGAAAAAGCTAATTCCACCAGACGTAAGCCGATCGATCACCTTGATTATATTAAGATACCCGACGATCTGCCCTTCGGACTTAAAGAAGACAACGTAAACATTTCTTCTTACAACAAGATCGTTTCCGAATTAAAGGGACAGAAGATCTTAAACCTTACAGGTTACACAAACACCGATCTTAAACTTGAGTACGGAGCTCCCAACATCACAGAGCTTTCCAGATACGACCAAAACTATACAACGCTTGTCACCACGCTTCAGAAATGGGCCGATGAATTAAGTAACCTTAACGAAGAAGATGCCGCATTCAGGATCATGGAATATATGATCGAGATAAAGTGCGACATCGGGAAAACGTATCGTATGCTCGGTAAGAAATACCTTAAAGAAAACAATACCGAAGCTTTTGATAATCTTATAAAAATTATTTCGGGAACACGTTCAATGAACAAAGAGTACATTAAGGCGTCACTCGAAGAAATGAGAACCAAGGCGGAAGAATGAGATCATCTCACTCTTCCGTTCTTCATTTCCGATTTAACCTGATACATCATATCGTCAGCCTGCTTAAGTATATCATTAAAAGTAGTCTGCATATCCGGTTTATATTCCGCATATCCGGTTGCTATCGAAATACGTTTTACAAAGTCTTTTTCTTTAGCCCTCTTTTGCATCGCTTCACGCATGGCTGCTATAAGAAGTCTGTAATTCATATAGTCATCACCGATCGCGATAACGACAAATTCATCGCCGCCTATTCTGAAAACAGGGCTTCGTTTAAAGTTCTCACATATGAATGAACAGCAGTTTTTAATGTATTCGTCGCCCTTCTCGTGCCCGTGGGCATCGTTGATGACTTTAAGATCGTTAATGTCAAGATAGATGGCTGCAAATGCGGGAGACGTCTTGTTAACGATATCTTCCTCGATGAGAGAGACATATTTTTCAAAAGCGGTTCTGTTCTTAACCTTGGTAAGCGTATCCTGCTCCATCAAAGATGCCAGCTTATCATTTAACTTTACAAGTTCAAGATTCATCTTAAACGACTCAAGTGCCCTCATGATCCTGCTCTTGTATTTTAAGAAGATGACGTCCTGTAACGAAACGGCTGTCTGAGAGATAACCACATATCCGCATGAAAATTCGTTGTAATGGATAACAGCAAATCCATACAGCATATTGACACCCTCGCCGTCATAATCGGGTATCAGTTCACTTCTCTTTATCTTCTCGGTCTTTACCGGATAATCGTCTTTCTTGCCGACCAAAGTTACAAGTTCGCTTCCGAACTCATACTCGGGAATTTCAAATCCGTCATCCGCGAGATGACCGACTCTGGGGTCCATCATGATATAGAAAGTGCCGCCTTCTTCACCGAAAGTTTTATAGAAGATGTCACGTGTTCTTTCTTTCATCTCTTTAAGGTCTTTTGAAGAGGCGATGGCACGCTCAAGAAGAGTCAGACGACCGTCCGAATTGTCTCTTCTGATCTTCTCAAGGGGGATCTCTCGTACGAGTTTATGTCGCAATCTGTCTGTAGTCTCGCTTCCGCATCCGCACGATTCTCCGAGTTTGAATTCACATGCTACGATCACTTCTTCTTCAGTCTCGGTTCCGTCAAAAAGCTTAAACAGATGCTCGGCCGCCTTTGCACCCATAAGATCGTAGCGCTGATCGACACTGGCGATCGACGGATAGAACAACTGACCGTCTCCGAGGAAGTCAAATCCGGTAAGTATTACGTCTTCGGGTGTCGAAACGCAAAGATTGTCAAGGTTTACGCTTATATCCATGGCAAGAAGGTCGTTTGCACAAACGATCGCATCGGGAAGCGGATCCATGGAATATTTGCCGAGAATATATTCAACGGCTTTTCCGGTCTCCCAATCGGAATAGAAGATGTCTTCCTCACCGAACGGAAGATTTCTTTCGTTCATGGCATCTCTGACTGCACGGATCCTTTCGTTGGAATCGTTGTTTTCGGCAGAACCCGCAACAAAGAGCAGTTTTTTGACTCCATGCTTGTCCATGATATGGTCAGCCAGGGCTTTCATGCCGACATAATTGTCAGTTCCCACATAGAAGGTGCCGGGATGTCTTATTCCGACAGAGATAACGGGGATACCCGCTTCATCAACAATCTTAAAAATATGATCGATAACTTCCGCAAAATTTAGACCGGGTCCGAAAACGACCGCTCCGTCAAAAGACGAAAGATCGGGAATGTCATATACCGTACTTTCGCTTCGTCTTGCAGAGAAATCGTACCCGTATGAAGCATAACTTAAAAACAGAAAAAGATCGGCACTGCAAGGTTCAAACACTTCACTCATGCCGTCTATAAAACGAAAAAGATTTTCAGAATTCCATCCGTTTGCAAATATTGCAATCTTCTTTTTCATAACCTTCTCCCAAAAACGTATTTACACTACTGATTCTATTCACACATATCAAATTGTATCATATTTTTAAGGTTTTGTATAAAACTAATCTGCTAAAAGCAGCATATCACACTAAAAAGACTTTCAACGATATAAAACAATGAGTCAATGTGTTTTCTTTGTCCCTTTATCCACACATATATCTTTCAGATAACAGTTCTCGCACGAAGGGTTCACAGCCTTGCAGATCGTCCTTCCAAAAGCGATGAACCAATGATTTATATATGTCCAGTATTCTCTGTCGGCCTTCTTCATCAGCTCAAATTCGACTTTTACGGGATCTTTTGACGAGACAAGTCCGAGCCTGTTCGATATCCTGAGCACATGTGTATCGACAACAACGCTCGGTTCACCAAATACGTAAGAACGTATAACGTTCGCGGTTTTCCTGCCCACACCCGGAAGAGACGTCAACGATTCGATATCGGAAGGCACCTTCGAATCGAAATCTCTGACGAGCTTTTTTGCGCAGCCTATGATATTGACCGCTTTGTTGTGATAAAAGCCTACCGATCTGATATCTTCTTCAAGCTCTGAAATATCCGCTTTCGAAAGGCTTTCCAATGAAGGATACTTCTTAAACAAAGTCTTTGTCACTTCATTGACCCTTTTATCGGTACACTGAGCAGACATGATAGTCGCTACAAGCAACTGCCATGCGCTGTCGTGATCAAGATAGCATGTTAAGTCTTTTCCGTATTCGTGCTCCATTCTTTCAAGAACGGAAGCCATTCTCTTTTGCATATTTATCTAAATCTCTTTCGGACCGTCACCGATATTAACAGTGTAAAAATCGGCATCGTAACCTATCTCGTTTTTATATGCGGCACCGACACTCTTTATAAATTCGTCAACCGCTTCGTCTTTAACTATGCTTACGGTGCATCCGCCGAAACCGGCTCCGGTCATTCTTGAGCCTATGACTCCTTTAACCTTCAAAGCTTCTCTTACAAGCGTATCAAGCTCTTTTCCGGTAACTTCATAGTCTTCTCTGAGTGAAGTGTCGGAATCTATCATAAGCTTACCAAACGTTTCAATATCATCTTTCATCAGATATTCAACAGCCTTGACGGTTCGCCTGTTTTCGTAAACGGCATGCTTGGCTCTCTTTTCAAGTATGGGGTCGCCTATCGCGCTTCTTACCGATTCAAACTCCTCTTCGGTAAGGTCTCCGAGCGTTTTGACATCCTTTACGGTCTGTATTCTCTTAAGAGCTTCTTCGCACTGGGCACGTCTTTCGTTGTACTTTGAATCGCCGAGCCCTCTCTTTTTGTTGCTGCATGCGATAACGAGTTTTGCGTTCTTTAATCTGACGGGCGTGTATTCGTACTTAAGAGTGTTCGTGTCTAAGAATATAGCGCTGTCAACCTTACCCATAGCGATCGCAAACTGATCCATGATACCGCAGTTTACGCCGTTAAACCTGTTTTCGGAAAACTGTCCTATTAGTGCAAGATCGATGTTTGTGACATCTTTAAACCCGTAAAGCTCTTTCAATATATATCCCGTCAGAACTTCTACGGAAGCCGAAGAAGAAAGGCCCGAGCCGTTTGGAATGTTTCCGTACAATACGATATCGAAACCTTTTTCGATCTTCATTCCTCTTTCGGCAAATGCCCAGATAATGCCGAGCGGATAGTTCGCCCAGTCTCTCTCTTTGACAGGCTTTAACTCCTCTTTAAGGTCGACTTCTATGACTCCTACGTCTTCGAAATTAAGCGAGTAGAATCTTAAAAGACTGTCATCTCTTTTCTTTACTGCGGCATATGTTCCTATCGTGAGTGCACAGGGAAAAACGTGTCCGCCGTTGTAGTCTGTGTGCTCTCCTATGAGATTCACCCTGCCCGGAGCAAAGAAACATCTTGCACCCGCTTTGTCACCGAATACCTTTTCAAATCCGTTTAAAACTTTTTCTTTCACTTTTCACCTCAGGATTACAATAATGCGATCATCTCTATCGCCTGTTTTTTTGTAGCCTCATAATCGATCCTGTCGACACATTCTTTAAGTCTTTCAAAACTTTCTGCAACAAGACTGTCATACTCATATTTGTCGAGCTCTTTGATCGTTTTCTCTGCCAGATCGTAATCAAAATCATTCATGGCGTGAAACAGATCTCTTAATATCTCGCCGGCTTTTTCTCTAAGGAGCGGAACTTTCTTTTCCTTTGGTTTTAACGAATCCGTTATCAAAGAGATTTCTTTTTCCACTTCGTCAAATTCTGAAATAAGTCCTTCGTGAAGCGTCTCGATAGCATCGAGATCTCTTAAATGCCCTTTCTTTTCAAGTTCAGCCGCTTTGTAATTCAATTCCTCGGCACCGATCGTGGCCGCCAGAGATTTAAGTGCATGAACCTCTATCGTGTACCTTCCGACATCTTCGTTCTCAAGAAGACTTGACAGAAGTGTTTTCTTTAACGGAGCGCTCTTTTTGAAGTCATCAAGTATGGCCCTGTACATCTTAACGTTCTCACCCGTATAGGAAAGACCCTTTGACGGGGTGATATGCGAAAGATGTAACGACGAAAGATCCGGAAGCGAATAGATCTGAGAATACTCATCATCCTCTGCTTTTTGCTGTTTGGACTCGGGTATCCACTTCTTTAACATTGCTTCAAGCTTCTTTAACTCTATCGGTTTGGGAAGAAAATCGTTCATTCCCGCTTCGGCAAACTGCCTTCGGCTGTCTTCCAAAACATTGGCGGTCAGCGCTACTATAGGAAGCTTTTTGTAATATTCGTCCTGAGCCTGCCTGATTATCTTAGTGGCTTCGGTACCATCCATCTGAGGCATCATGTGGTCCATGAAAACCAGATCGTACCTCGTCCTGTGAACCATTCTTATCGCCTCTTCGCCGCCCGTTGCCTTGTCGATCTTTAATCTGTAAGGTTGCAAAAGGCCTGTCGTAACCTTTAAGTTTATGGCGTTATCATCAACCACCAGCACTCTCGCGCCTTCGAAATAAACTTCGCCTACGCCGTCTCTTTCTTTTTCATCAGTAAAATAATCTCTTAGTTGCGGATAAAAGAAAGGTCTCTTTAAAAAGATCGCATCTTTTGATCTCTCGATCGTATCGTTATAGTTGGCCAGACAGATAAGCTTCGTTCCGAGATCTCTGAACTCCTTTACGTCCTTTATCTTTCTGTAACGATCGTACTCCAATATAAGGTAATCGGGCCTTTCGTCTTCTTTCAAGATAAAGAGCTCTGTCGGGTTGTCGATCTCTACATAGTCAATCTTGGCCTTTGAAAAATAAAGTGCAAAAGAAGCCTTTTCGCGCTCATTTTTAAGACACACTCCGAAATATGCTTCGATCGGCTTTTGTTCGGGTTCTTCGGGAACATCCTCAGGAATCTCAAGCTCGACATCGAAATAAACGTTTATCCCACCCGTATCGTTTTTCTCGGTCTTAAGATTGCTTCCGAGATACTTTATAAGGTCTTCCATTATCGGAAAACCGGGGCTTGTATTCTCCACTTCAAATCTGATCGATCTCTTTTTCTTGTCGGCGTAATCCACAACAAGAGCGATATATCCCCACTTTGTACACTTTGCGGCGTTGGTAAGATAATAAACCAGCGCCTGCTTTACTCTCGTGGTATCGAGCATTATATACTTTGGAAGCTCGGGATTTAATTCCACAACGAACAAAACATCCTTGTCGCCTATATTGATCCTTGCCATATCGATAACATCTGACATGACTTCCTCAAGTTTTACGCTCTCCCTGTGACGCACAAGCTTTCCTTCGGAAATCGCATCGTAATCGATGATATTGTTTATGACCATCAAAAGATTCTGAGTAGCAGCCTTCAATGACACAAGCTGCTCCTTTTGATCGTTATCAGCCGTACGCGCAAGAAGCATATCCGATATACCAATTATCGCATTCATCGGCGTACGCACTTCATGACTTAAGTTAGAAAGAAACGGATACTCGCGCTCTCTTTCATACGCTTTAAAGTCTTCAATATCTTCATACTCGTTATATTCGGATTCGTCTCTGTATCGTGCCATATGACTCCTCTTAATCTGCAGGCTTTTTGTTACCTTAATTATATAATTATATAACAGTTAGTATGTTATCTCAAATAAATATGTGTTATAGAAGAATCTCATCGCCTGAGATTATTCTTACTGGATGAGCGCACATATGATATTGGTAAACGATCCGTTGATTTATAAACAATGCATTGATTATTGAGTTTCACTGTTTTATCCGCCATAATGAATCTACACCGGTGAATTCATTTAAGGAGAATCAAAGATGAAAATATTATTGGGTAAAAAAATCAGAGAACTTCGTAATCGTGACGGAAGGAAACAGGATGATCTGGCCGGTGCACTTGGTGTAACCTGCCAAGCTATTTCAAGATGGGAATCGAACAAGGGATATCCCGATATGGAAATGATTCCTGCTATCGCCAATTATTTTCATGTAACAATAGATGAACTTTTCGGCTATGACAACGATCGCAATACTAGGCTTTCCGAATTTCTCAGAAAAGTAGATGACTTGACCGGACCGGGAATAAAGCAGACTAAACAATCTATCGAAAAGCTTGAAGTATTTTTACGCGAAGCACTTTCCGAATTCCCGAATGAGTGGCAACTTCAATTCAGACTCTCTGTCGTTTTACAGATGAAGAGTGTATTCATTGACAAAAATCAATCAGCAAAGAAAAAATCTTTTGAAGAAGCAGCAGAACTTTTACAACGGGCAAAATCCAATACAACCGATCCTCATTGGAAAGATAATATAATTCAGAGTCTTGCACGCATTTATTCTCAGCTGGGAGACAACGATCGGGTTGAAGAATTGGCTTCAGAGTGTTCTCCCGCATATGTTTGTCGTGAACTGATTCTTACAAATACACCGGATGAACAAAAGTCTACAGAATATATAGAAAAAGCTTTATTCTCGCTACTTCATGAATTGGTCTTTGTAGCTGTGAAAAAGAGTACGAGCGATAAAAAACCTGTTTTTGCAGGCAATATAGACCTGTACTTATCCCTCGTCCATATGCTTGAGATTCTTTTAAACCAAGGGTCGTACGGCTATTATAACAGTGATATGTGTTTTCTTTATCTCCATGCGGCTTATTTGAGTGCAAAAAGGGAAAAAGAAAAAGATGCGCTCAAATACTTTGATAAAGCGTATGAGCATGTTTTAGGATTAAAAGATGCAAGAGAGCATAAAGAAACAGATTCGGATAATTTGAAAACTCTTTCCGATTATCCCGGTTTAGTAGTTCATGTCGACGAAAATGTGTTGAAGGAATGGCTGAATATAATTCCGAAAGATATTGCTAAAAAAATATGTAACATGTCAAAGTATAAATCAATCTTCGAATGACATTGATATTGATATGTACCCTCTTTACTGGACAACCCGCCGGAGGGTATTTATCGCCAAAAAGCTCTGTGTAGTATAAAATAGCTGTTATGGGTGTTTTGATACTACGAAAATCGGAAATATCGGCCTTTTATAGACGGGAAAAAGGCTTAGCGTAGTATCAAATTCCTGATTTGGATGATTTAATACTACGCCGGCGGGAAATATCGGCCTCCCCAAAGGGAAAAAAGAGCCTAACCGTAGTATCAAATTCCTGAATTGAATGATTTGATACTACGCCGACGCAAAATATCGGCCTCTCAAAGGGAGAAAAAGAGCCGGGTCGTAGTATTAAATTCCTGAATTGAACGATTTGATACTACACAGGCGTAAAATCGGCCTATAAGTGAGAAAGCGGAAATAAGAAAAAGGTCCGGTGGACCTTTTTCCCGCCGAACCGGTGCACGGGGTCCGGTGGACCTCGGAGCTGCACCGACCGGAGCGAAGCGGAGACCCGACGCAGGAGCTTTGCTCCGAGGGCGCCAGGCTCCGGTGGAGCCTGTTAGGCGCCGAC
>JAILEQ010000179.1 GCA_024687305.1 Lachnospiraceae bacterium
ATGATCTTCATTTCGGGACCGTTCATGACGATGGTCCCGTTTTCCATGTCTACGTTGAAGAATGTCATCGTATCCGATTCATGATTGCACGAAACAAGATGCTTGTTGTCGGGGAACAAGGCGGCGTCTTTGGGATATTCGCCGGAGATCGGAAGGCAAAGCTTCTTTTCGAGCGTACCGTCTGAAAGTATCTTGTATAAAGTCACTGAATTGTCGCCGGCATTTGAAGAAGTTATGTACTTAAAATCGGCGGAAATGTTTAATGCACTGGCAGCGGTTGAACTTGTATGGTAATCGTTCGTAGTGGAAACGGTCTGTATCTTTTCAAAGATTGGATTGTTGTTTCCGCCGTCTGAGTAGGTGTATACGTCGATATAACATTTGAGTTCATGAACTATATATAATATTTTACCGTTTTTCGAAAACTTGATATGTCTGGGAGCAGACTCCTGTTCGCTTCGGATAATGTCTACGAGTTTAAGTTTTCCGGTCGAGTGATCGAGCGCATAAACGTTGACATGATCCATTCCGAGATCGGCGGCAAGCAAATATTTGTCATCGCGGGTCATTTTTACGCAAGAAACATGGGGATGGAAGTTTCTTTCTGCCACAGAGCCCATTCCTTTAAGATATATCTCATCTGTTATATCTCCGGCGGAACCGTCTTCGTTAATTCGAAGCGCGGTTATCTTACCGTCATGATACCCGGCAACAAATAAAAACTTGTCATCGTAAGATGTCGAAAGATAACATCCTCTCATACCGTTTATTGAGGCAAGATTTAGCTTTTCAAGCAATCCGTCTTTTAATACTTTATATGATTCAACCCCCAGATCCGTGATCGAATACAGAAACTTATGATTGTGTGAAATGGATACATAAGACGAATTTGACACTTTAACGTGATCTTTTTCGACGAAACGTCCTTTCTTAAGATCGACATCATATATGGAAATGCCAAACTCCGATCCTTGTGTATAGCTTGAAACATATGCAACATATTTACTCATAACAAATCCTTTTCAGCATATTTTTTATTAAATTATAGCATAAAGAAAAAGTTATGACATACGTTAATGATATTTATTGAAAAATGTTTTAAAAAGCAATTGACACATAAAGAATTATATATATAATGAATCTCGATATGTTTAGTATCATTAAACTTTTGGTTTATTTTTATCTTTATTTTTCTTGATCATTTGAGGGTAAAAAGATGGACATTGGTGAGAAAATCAAGCAGCAGCGGGTTCTGCTGGGTCTTACTCAGGAGGAACTTGCCGACAGATGCGAACTAAGTAAGGGGTTTATTTCCCAGGTTGAAAGAAACTTAACATCACCGTCGATCTCTACACTGACCGATATTTTGCAGTCGCTCGGGACCGATCTTTCGGAGTTTTTTGCAAAAGACACTCAAGAAGAAACGATAGTTTTTACAAAAAACGACTATTTTGAAAAAACGGACGAAGAACTAGGTAATAAGATCGAATGGATAATACCGAATGCTCAAAAAAACGAGATGGAACCGATCAGGCTGACATTAAAGCCTTACGGAAAGACATATCCCGACAATCCGCATGAAGGTGAAGAATTCGGTTACGTACTCACCGGACAGATAAATATCCATGTGGGTAATAAAACCTATAAAGCCAAAAGCGGTGATTCGTTTTATATCGTTTCCGGTAAAACTCACTTTCTGGAAGCGGGAAAAAACGGTGCCACGGTTATTTGGGTTTCAAGCCCTCCCAGTTTTTGACTATTTTAATCTCGCACTTCCTTACGGAAAAGAATTGAGGACAATATGAGTGACGAACTTATCTATTTAAAAAATATAAGCAAATCATATGATGGCGAAATGGTTCTTGATGACCTTACACTCTATATTAAGCCCAATGAATTTCTGACTCTTCTCGGGCCCAGCGGTTGCGGCAAAACAACCACTCTTAGGATAATCGGAGGTTTTACCGAACCCGACAGCGGTGTTGTTTTGTTTGAGGGAAAAGATATCACCAATATGCCACCCAACAAAAGACAGCTTAATACAGTGTTTCAGAAGTATGCTCTTTTTACTCATATGACTATCGCCGATAATATCGCATTCGGTCTTAAGATCAAAGGTAAATCGAAGGCATATATAGATGATAAGATCAAATATGCGCTTAAACTTGTTAACCTTGACGGATACGGAAACAGAATGCCCGATTCATTGTCCGGCGGTCAGCAGCAGCGTATAGCTATCGCTCGTGCGATAGTTAATGAGCCCAAGGTCCTTTTGCTCGACGAGCCTTTGGGTGCGCTCGATCTTAAGCTTCGTCAGGACATGCAGTATGAACTTATCAGATTGAAAAATGAGCTCGGAATTACCTTCGTATATGTTACACATGATCAGGAAGAAGCTCTTACGATGTCCGACACCATCGTTGTAATGAATCAGGGTTACATCCAGCAGATAGGTACTCCCGAAAAGATATACAACGAACCCGAAAACGCTTTTGTTGCCGATTTTATCGGTGATTCCAATATCGTTGACGGTATAATGATACAGGATGAACTTGTTGAGATATTCGGTGCTAAATTCGCATGTGTCGATAAAGGTTTCGGCAATAATAAACCTGTAGACGTTGTTATAAGACCCGAAGATGTTGAACTTACAGACCCCGATAAGGGAACTCTTAAAGGAACGGTAACTCATCTTATCTTCAAAGGTGTACATTACGAGATGGAAGTTACAACTCCCAACGGTTTTGAATGGCTTGTCCATTCCACAACCTGCTATCCCGTCGGTATTGATGTGGGTATAAATGTTAAACCTTTTAACATACAGATCATGAACAAACCCGAATCGGAAGATGAGGAGGCTGTACATGTTGAAGAATAGTAAAAGACTCATGCTCGGTCTCCCTTACTATTTCTGGTCGATCGCTTTCGTGATAATCCCTTTATTCATGGTGGTATATTACGGCGTAACGAACAGAGCCGGTAGTTTAACCATTGATAACATTACCGCTATTGCGGTTCCCGAGCATTTTAAAGCTCTTCTTCTGGCAGTAAGACTGTCGGTGATCTCTACGATCATCTGTTTTTTGCTTGCATATCCTTTGGCGATGATACTTGCCAAGTACGGCAAAGGAAAATCAAGTGTTCTTGTAATGCTTTTCATCCTTCCGATGTGGATGAACTTTCTTTTAAGAACAATGGCGTGGCAGACATTACTTGAAAACAACGGAGTTATTAATTCTGCTCTTTCATTTATCGGTTTGCCCAAGTTAAACATAATAAATACCCCCGGAGCTATCATTTTCGGTATGGTTTATAACTTCCTTCCGTTTATGGTGCTTCCTCTGTACAATTCGCTCTCAAAGATAGATCCCAATGTAATTAATGCAGCAAGAGATCTCGGTGCGAATTCGGTACAGACATTTATCAAAGTAACTCTTCCGCTCTCCGTTCCCGGCATCATGTCGGGTATCACGATGGTTTTCGTTCCGGCGCTTACAACCTTCGTTATTTCCGACTTGCTCGGAGGCGCAAAGGTACTGCTTATAGGTAACGTAATTGACCAGGAGTTTTCTCAGACCAATAACTGGCATTTGGGCAGCGGTCTTTCGCTCATACTTATGTTCTTCATAATCATAAGCATGATCATCTCCGCTATATTCGATAAAGACGGGGAGGGCTCTGTAATATGATAAACAAAATATCACGACGAATTTATCTCGCCCTCATCGCCATATTTATGTATGCTCCCATCATCACACTGATAGTGCTCAGTTTTAACAAAAGCAAATCTCGTGCAAAATGGGGCGGATTTACATTAAAATGGTATGCCGGTCTTTTTGAAAACGAAACCATAATGGCAGCTCTCAGAAACACGCTGTTGATTGCCACTCTTTCAGCCGTTATAGCGACAGTTATCGGAACGGCTGCATGTATTGCCATAAACGCTATGAAGAAAAAAGGCCGAACGATCTGGATGGGTGTTACGAACATACCTATGCTTAACGCCGAGATCGTAACCGGTATCTCTTTAATGCTTATATTTATAGTTCTTGGCATTAAATTCGGATTTATGACGATACTTATAGCACATATAACATTCAATATACCTTATGTTATTCTGAGTGTTATGCCTCGTATGAAAACATTAAATCCATCAACTTTTGAAGCGGCTTTGGACTTGGGAGCCTCACACTCATATGCATTTTTTAAAGTTGTGCTTCCCGATATATTTCCCGGAGTTGTTTCCGGATTTTTAATGGCTTTTACCATGTCGATAGACGACTTCGTAATAACTCACTTTACAAAAGGTGCCGGAGTTGATACTTTATCAACCAAGATATATTCTGAAGTCAGAAAAGGTATCAAGCCTGAAATGTATGCTTTAAGTGCGATCATATTTGTTACGATCCTTATTCTTTTGATATTGGTTAATAAAACGCCCAAAAAGGACGTTGCAAAATAAATATATTTTTGCGGAGGAAAATAAATGAAAAAGGTTATGGCATTGTTACTCGTCACCGTAATGGGACTCAGTCTCCTTTCAGGATGCGGTGATTCGGGTAAGGGTAAGAACGGAAGGGTTGTTGTTTACAACTGGGGCGAATATATCGATCCAGAAACACTCGAGATGTTCGAAGATGAATACGGCATTGAAGTCGTATACGACGAGTATGAAACAAATGAACTTATGTATCCGAAGGTATCGGCAGGTGCCACAAAATATGACGTTATCTGCCCTTCCGATTATATGGTTCAAAAAATGATCTCCGAAGATCTTTTAAGAGAGATCAATTTTGAAAATGTTCCTAACGCCAAGAAAAACATCGGCGCACAATATTGGGAACAGTCCGAGCAGTTCGATCCCGGCAACAAATATTCTGTTCCTTATTGCTGGGGAACCGTAGGAATTCTTTACAACACAAAAATGGTCAATGATACTGTTGATTCATGGGATATCCTTTGGAATACCAATTATGCAGGTCAGATTCTTATGCAGGATTCCGTACGTGACTTATTCATGGTAGGCCTTAAGCGTGACGGTTATTCCGCAAATACTCTCAATCCCGCAGAACTCGAACAGGTAAGAGACGAACTCATTGCTCAAAAACCTCTCGTACAGGCATATGTCATAGATGCCGTCAGAGACAAGATGATCGGTAACGAAGCAGCTATCGGCGTTATTTATTCCGGTGAAGCAATTTATACTCAGCGTGAAAATCCCGATCTTGCATATGTAATTCCCAAAGAAGGAACAAACATCTGGATCGATAACTGGGTAATTCCCAAAAACAGTGAAAACCCCGAAAATGCTGAACTCTTCATCAATTTCATGTGTCGTCCCGACATCGCTTTAATGAATTTTGATTACATCACATATTCAACTCCAAACGATGCCGCAAGAGAGCTTATTGAAGATGAGGATATCAAAAATTCCGAGATTGCTTTCCCTGATCTCTCAAAATATCAGGGTCTTGAAACATTCGATTATCTCGGTCAGGAAGGCGATGAACTCTACGCCGGCTATTATAAAGAAGTAAAGAGTGCAAATTAAGATTTTTAAGAAAAGACCTCGTAAGAGGTCTTTTCTATTTATATTTTTCAATCATATGATGTTTTAAAGAAACCATTTCATCAATACCCGTCTCGGATGTTGCAAAAAATTCATTTTCACGCACATCATTATATTTGACATAGGTAGAATCCCCTATTGTATCACTGACGACATTAACTATTTCATCATAACAAAATGCAGGGACAATCAAGTATCTTGAACATATTTCAACAATCGGTATATCTGTTTGTGTTTGATCCATAATATTATCGCAAAATACAAGATAATCATGTTCTTCACTGAGTATATTTACAAAAGACAACTCTAACGATTTTATATCTCCGAAAGTTATAACATTCCATTTTGGAGTATATAAATAAACCGTCTCTTCCGAAGTAAGTTCACCTTTATAAGAAGCTACAATATTAACAAGCTGACGGTCAACTTTAAACAGATGCTCAGGCTCATTTATCGGCCTGACTCTTAAAATGATCGAACATTTTTCAAGTTCGTCAAACATTTTCTCACATTCGGTCTTGCAAAGCATTTCAGGAAGTTCTGCGACATATACATTGTCGTAATAATATTCTTCATGAGTTATATCTGTATAACTTTTTTTCTTTCCCACTCCCCAAACAACAATTAATACAAATGTAAGGCAAAGTGCAGAAACAACAACATTTTTCATTTAGTTAATACCTTGTTCCTTCCATTTTTGTAATTGTTCCGGATGATATCAAATAAACCTCATCTGCTAGAATATTAATATCTTCTTTAATATGACTTGCTATAAGCACCATTGCGCCTCGATTTTTCTCTTCAAGAATGATATTTCTGAACAATTCAATACCTTTTGTATCGAGTGAATTCGTTGGTTCGTCAAGCATAAGCACATCCGGTCGCTCCATTATCGCCTGCGCTATGATCAATCGTTGCTTCATCCCCAGTGAATATTTTTTATACAGTCTTTTATCATTGGGGTTCAATCCAACACGCAGTAATGATTCTGTAATCTCCTCTTTTCCTATCAAATTTCGCAGTTTCGAAAGATAAAGCAGATTATCATAACCTGTTTTATCGGGAAACAGTCCGGCATTTTCAAGCATTATACCCAAAGAAGGAATAACATTAAAATCTTTATGCAAAACCTTTCCGTTAAAGGATATTAATCCTGAATCGATATTCATTAAACCGGACAAAGCTCTGAATAACATGGTTTTTCCCGAACCGTTTTCTCCCATAAAAGCATATACTTTGCCTCCGTTAAGTTCCAAAGATACATCGTTTAATATTATCCTGTTCTTTATCGTTTTATAAACCTTTTCAGCTTTTAATACCATTTTTATTCCCCCTCCATGTTGTTTGCTATCACTTCTTTATTATCGATCAATCGTATTCCGATGATCACAAAAACAATCAACAAAAACGAAATATACAGGATCGATTCTTTGATCGAAGCAAACCCGCAAAACAGACTGTTATCATTGTATATAAGCTCTTCAACATCCTTATGCCATCCAAGGATCAAATGAGAAATAGGATTAATAAAAATACAAATCTTTACAGTATCCGCATTTATAAATCGTGTTAAAGGCTCAACAACTCCGATAAATCCGATAAGAACAAATTGAATAACCATTAGTGCATTAAATGATAATGCGCTCCCTTTATACACCGACATTATATTTATGCTGTAAGAGATCAGAAAGATCCAAACAGTATATATATATATATGTCCAAATAATACATATATTCCAGACGAATCGACCAATAAAGAAAATCTGACAGCCGAAATCGCTACAGTTATCATTGCGGATACAATATTGGCCAATAACAGAATAAGAAAAAGTAAAAAGATTTCTGTTATCATCCACTTTTTTCTGTTGGGACATCTGGAAAAAACATATACAGATGAAATACAGAATTTCTTATAGATCATCGATCCTCCATAATACTCAAGTACTATCAGAGGTAGCATTTCTGCTATAAATCCGATCAGAGCCGAAAACAAGCCGGATAAAGGAAGATTACCTCGACAACCGCTTAACTGAATGATCAATTCCGATAAAAGAATATGATCATTCATGGGATTAACATATATAAACGAATAGTATATTCCTGCCAACAACGAATACGTTGCAATAAAAATGAAATCTTTTTTCATCTTTCAATATCCTTCTTTTTAGCAACAATTATTGAAATAAACATTATTAAAACCGATCCAATGATCATTAACGGCAAATATAACGGATTTTTAGATTTTTCGTTAAAAAGCAAAAGATAATCAAACCATTTCACGGAATAACCCATTCCTTCAAATGAGGCCGAAAACGCAATTGAAGCATTTAAGAAAAAGAAAACCGGAGCCAATATCAACACATCATATTTAAATTTGAATATCTCAGACAGAGCGATTGACAATGCGCCAAATATACCAGAAACAAAGCCCAATAATATAACGGATAGAATATAATACAGATATATGGAATATCCGTATAGTGAACTAAAAAGATAATTATTTACAGCATTGATATATTCCGGATCGTAGATTGAGAGATTTGCCATATTTCCGTTTGCGCCAAAAGGAAACGAAAGCAAATTGATAAGCATTTCAATTATGAAAGGTACGGTAAAAATGATAAACGTCGTTATAAAAGAAGCCAACAAACGGCTTATATAATATCTTATATACCCTGTTCTGGAAGCAATATATGTTGAAATACCCGTTCTTTTTTCTTTCTGCAGTACCATTCCTGACGGAAGAACAACCAGCAA
>JAILEQ010000182.1 GCA_024687305.1 Lachnospiraceae bacterium
GATAAGCGATACATATTTTCTCGGAAACAGCCTCAATATGTAGGAGAATATTCCGGTCAAAAATACGTTATTGGGGTACAAAGAAAAATAGTGGCTGTCACGGATCCTTATCCCATGGTAAGCATGGCGCTCGGCCATGGAAACAAGTTCTCTTACATCCCAGCCGGTGGTGAAATATATGTTGTACGCATAAAATATCTGGAAAACAAGAATAAGCGCCGAGGCAATGAAGATCGGAATAAGTACCTTCCTGTCGGCAGGAGCGGGTTTTGAAAGAGGTTTCTTTGTACCCACAAGCAATTTGAACAACAAAAATGCTGCCGCAAAGACCGCGACATAAACAAAATTTGGCACCGGGCAGTTATTTTTGTACAGGTAATAAACGCGATTGTCGAGCACCACGTTTATTAACATCACAATTGCCACAATGCCAAAAAATATATATTCTGTGATCCTTAAAAACTTCTTTTCGGCCAATGATTACTCCTTATCAAGTGCCATTGAAACTATCTTTTCGCAAAGATCCACGTATGACATGCCGATGGCAGCAGCCTCCTGAGGAACAAGCGACATGGGCGTCATTCCGGGTAACGTGTTCGCCTCGAGGCAATACATTTCACCCGCTTCGTTCATTATGATATCCATTCTCGCATATTGGCTGAGTCTGAGTGCCTTGAATACATCGAGAGCGATCTTCTGCATCTTGTCCGATTCTTCCTTGGAAAGATGAGCGGGGCAGGTCTCGATCGCGGAACCTTCCTGATACTTTGTCTTGTAATCGTAAAATTCGCCCTTGGGAGCGATCTCGATAACGGGAAGAGCCTTGCCGTCGAGCACGCCTACGGAGAACTCTCTTCCCCTTATGTACTGCTCTACTATGATCTCGTGACCGTAAGAAAATGCCGCTTCTTTGGCCTTCTCGTAATCCTCGGTCGTTCTTGCTATATAAACGCCTACGCTCGATCCGCCGTCCGTAACCTTTACTACTACGGGAAGTTTGGGCGTATGAGTATCCTTCTCTCCCTTTAAAAGCGAATATCCTTCCGGCGTGGGAATGCCGTAAAGTCTGAATATATCTTTTGCAAGCGCCTTGTCCATCGCAAGTGCTGAGCTTACGTAATCGGTACCGGTGTATCTGATGCCGTGAAGGTCGAAAGCCGCCTGAACCTTGCCGTTCTCGCCGTTCTCACCATGAAGCGCCATGAATACAACGTCCGCTTTTTTGCATATATCAAGGACATTAGGCCCAAAGAAAACTTTTCCGCCATCCTCTCTTAACGCTTTAACAGCATCAAGATCCGGGCTCTCTTCGCCTATATGCTCAACGTTCACCGATAGTTCTTCACCTCTTTCAAATACATCTTCAATGCTGTCGACTTTAAGGCCTAAGAACACATCAAGTAACAAAACTTTATGTCCCGCGCTCTTGAGCGCGTTATATATCTTATCGCCCGATACGAGTGATACGTCTCTTTCTGTACTTGTACCGCCTGCCAAAACTACTATGTTCACGTCTGTCACCATCCTGTTTGTTTACTACCTGTGCCTTGCGGCGGTCTTCGCCAGTACCACCAGCAACTCCGCATAGGCATCGGGAGTGTTTACCATATCACAGTATACTACACTTTCGGGATTTCGCCCGCAAAAATAGTGTAAATAGTTTTCTTCTATCATTTTATACTCACGGTTACTGATAATGTAATCGACAACCGAGAGTTCAAATACATTTCTTATAAGACCGTTAAGCTCGATCTCTCCGGGTTCAACGAGATATCTGGAAGCTCGCGAGGCATTTGATTTGTCTTCGGTCCTTGACATGAAGTGTTCCATCAGCCTCATGCAATGATCGACGTTCGTGGCTCTCGTTGAAGACATGTATACCATCGCACCGTCAAGAACAATTCGCTCTTCGTAATCTTTGTCGGCATTTTCTTTAAGATATTTGTCTATCACCGATCCATAAGCGGCATAGCCTACCGCACGGTACATCTCGACCGCTGCTCTGAACATCTGCGCCGGATCGACAAGTTCCTTATTCTTTTCAAGACATTTCCACGAAAGATTAGCAGCCTCAATACACTTTGCGGAGAACTTCGGATCGTACTTTTTGATCATGTACGAAAGTCTCGCCATCGTGGCACAATAATACGCCGTGGCACGCGTAGTCTCACCCATTACCACAAAGCCTTCGCTCGTACCCTGCTCATTTAACTTAGGTGAAACAGCCGTATATACACCGCCCGTCTCGGGATTTTGCATCTTTAAAAGCCACGAGGCTTCAAACATCGCTTCGTCTATAATATCCGGTATTTTGTTGGCACTCTCCGGCGAATTCCAATCATCGCCGAAAACGTTAGGGAAATACTCAACTCCGGTCAGTATATCCTGCACCGCAAGACAGCCTTCGCAGACATCTTTTCTTCCGTCTTCACCCGTTATCCAGCCGCCCGATACCTCAAGCGTTGCTTCGGCGTTATCTTCAAAGGGAACCGTTACCTCGTTATCCGTCTTATCTCTAAGTAATCTAAACTTATCAAAATATGTAAGAAGAACTTCATCGTAACAGCCTTCTTTTATACAAAAATCATTACTACGCCCGATAAGATCGGCCTCAATATAATATGTTCCCGGTTCGGTTATATCGGAAAAGTCGATATTACCGGTAAGAAGGTCACCGTCCTCGGTAGCTTCACGGACTTTGACTTTGCTTCTTTTGACCACTTCACCCGTATCTTTGTTGTGTACGGTAAACTCACTTGGCAAAATGGGCGCCTCGATTATCGCAAGTTTCTCGGCATAACAATCGTAGCCCAGCGCATCAATCATGATCGACGGAAGCATCTTTTCTTTCTCATAATCGATCTCCGGAACGTCCAGCATGGAGACAACGCTTTCGTCTATCTCCGCTATCGGTGAGATCTCCGTTGCAACCGAAGAACCACATCCGGCAAATACGGATGCGGCAAGAATAAGCGCTATGCATTTTTTTGAAACATTCTTTTTCATAGGCGTCACTATTCTACCACAGTGTCGCCAAATTAAAAAGCACATCGGGCGATGCGCTTTTTTAATAAAATCTTATTTTTTGTTTCATCCAAGAACGCCTATTGTGTTTTGAGCATTGTGCTTCATCAATAGCCTAATCTCCAGAATTGTTCTGACTGTATCTTCAAGCCAATAAGTTGATATATAAACATAAACCTCCTCATTATTATTCGGTGTAAAATATATATCTTCAATTGTTTATATATTGCAAAATAATATCCGCTAAAGGTTTTTCGCTATAATACCACTTTCCGTCTATCAAAAAATGGCTATTATCTAGAACAATCTCAATTTCTCTTTCATCGGATACAAGCCTTATATCGTATCCCCCAATCAATTGCTCTTTTTCATATTCCGTATAAGTATTATCACGAAAAGCATCCCATATTTGATTCAATTTCTGTGGATTATCAATTTGGAACACCGTTTCATCAGGAGCATAATACCTCAAACTTGTAACATCATCAAAATAACCGGAAGGAAACATTTTGTCACCGGAAATCGTCTTCGAAGATGAACAGCCGATTAAAACCAAAAAACTTACGCACGATATAAGAAATAACACTTTTTTCATAAACTTACTTGTTCCTCCGATGGTAATTGATACATCTAAAACATATAAACTCAATTATACATAGATACACTCCATGTCCGGTATATTATTAATGTGAATAATCTTTTTTCATTTTAACCTCCTTAAGAATAAGCTTCAATCGATTAAATATCGGTTTCAAAACAATTATATAGGAGATTTCCGATAAAAACCGTTTTACTGCAAAATGTGCATTTTCGGGCGCAATTTGTGCACGTGCCCTTGTTTTGGTGAATTGATTTCTTAATTATTTCTAAAATCATGCGGATAATAGTAGCCAAAAAGAACTGAGCTGGATTATTATTGAATATGGAAATTTTGTGATGGAGGGGAGCGAAATGAGGTTTAAAACCGCCATATGTGACGATCAGCAGTTCTGGGTAGATATGCTTGTTAAAAAACTCGAGCATTATAACATCGAAACAGGAATAGAATTTGATATTTCAACATTTCTTGATCCTGAAGAATTGTTGTCTGCATATACAGAACCCGGGTGTTTTGATTTCCTCTTCCTGGATGTGGAAATGCCGGTTAACGGGAAAGATATAAAAGGAATCGATGTCGCAAAAAAGATAAGATCGCTTCCCGACAATGACGTCAAGATAATTTTTGTAAGCAGCTATCCTGAGTATGTGCAAATGGGATATGACGTACAGGCATCCCATTTTCTTACCAAAGATGTAACCACAGAGATATTTGATTCTGTGCTCTCTAAGATTATTTCTTTGATAAGAAAGGACACTGCTTTGGTCAAGGTAAAAATCGATCGGGATAAATGTGATATCCTGAAGGTAAAAGATATTTACTATATAAGATCATTTCTCGGAAAACGGGATTACATAGAATATAATACTGTTGACGGAATACATAGCGAACAACGCTCTATAATATCTCTCGGTAAAGAAATAAGATCACATGGCTTTGCTTTCGCAAACAAACACAATTTGGTAAATATAGCACGTATTAAAAGATTCACAAAAGATGAAATTACCATGGATAACGGGCATAAAATCAGAATAAGCCGTCGTTATGGCCAGTCATTTCATAAGCAACTGCACGATTACATTTTTACTTATAGTTAGAAAAATCACATAATCATATATGGAGACTGTAAAAAATTTTGTGTAAACTAGATAACTGATTATATCCTCTTGGATTGATGTTAGAATAAATATTAATCCAGGAGGATATTTTTATGGCAAGAACCAGAAAGCTCTCACCGGAGCGCAAAGCATTTATCAACAGT
>JAILEQ010000184.1 GCA_024687305.1 Lachnospiraceae bacterium
GCGCAGTTTACTCTCGTCCTTCTCTAGACGACCGATGACCATGTCTTCCTGAGGACGGATAACGAATATCTTTCCTGCTTTTTCTTCTTCGTCTATATACTTAAGCGTCTCATTGTATGCGATATGACGGTTCTTCATAAGTTCATACACTTTGGGATACTTGTAGTATTTAAGTTTGATGGCCGCTGCCGCTTTTTCGGGCTTACGCTCATATCCGACCGGTTTGGTAAGGACCACTACGTTCTTTACGTTTCCGTCGGCTTCACTCTTTTTGATCGGGATCGAATCGGCAATGCCGCCGTCAAGATAAAGACGGCCGTCTATCTTAACGTTTCTTGATACCAAAGGAAGCGTGCTCGACGCACGTATGTAGTCTATATCTTTGTGCATGTCGGTCAGCTTTTTGTATACCGCCTCGCCCGATTCGATGTCGGTCGCAACAGCGTAGGCGTTTCCTTCGTACTTTTCAAACGCTTCGTAATCGTAAGGATTGAGATAATTCGGTACGAGATTGTAGTTTAAGTCGGCTCCGAAGATGTCGCCTGTCGTGAGCAGACTGTAAAAACCCATGTAATGTTTGTCTTTAAGGTAATCGGTCATAACCTCGTAGGCACGCCCTTTTTGGCCCGAAATATAGCTGGCCATAGTGCACGCACCTGCGGATACACCGTATATGTTTTCAAATACAATCTCTTTATCCAAAAAGAAATCCAAAACTCCGGCGGTATAGATGCCTTTCATCCCTCCGCCTTCCAAAACGAGGCCTGCTTTAACCATATTGTTCTCCCTATTTTTGAACCAAGGGGATGGTTCATTTTTAATATTCGGTCTTTACAAATTTTCTGAGTGCATCAAGCGAACGCTCGACTTTTTCCGTGTCGATACAGTATGCCATTCGGAAATATCCGGGGCAGGCAAACGAATCGGCCGGCACCAAAACGAGGTCGTACTTAAGCGCTTTCTGGCTGAAAGCAACCGCATCGTCTTCGAGTGCCTTCGGGAAGATATAGAACGTTCCGCCCGGTCTTACCACTTCAAAACCAAGACTTGTCAGCTCATCGTACAATATGTTCATGTTTCTTTCGTATACGGAAAGATCGCTCGTTTCGTCAATGACCTTTGCGACAGCCTGCTGGATGATCGACGCGGGACAGTTGTGACCCGTACCCCTTGATATCTGGCCGCACATAGCAACTATCGTTTCGGCTTCGGGTATCGCGGGATTGACAGCTACGTAACCTATTCTTTCTCCCGGAAGGGACAAAGATTTTGAGAACGAATAGCATGAAAGCGTATAGTCGTAATACTTTGAAGGATAAGGACAGGTCTTGCCGTCAAAAACGATCTCTCTGTAAGGCTCGTCGGAAATAAGATAAATGTCGAAGCCATATTCTTTGGACTTGTCTCTTAAAATATCGGCAAGCTTTTTGATGGTTTCTTCGCTGTAGACAATACCTGTAGGATTGTTTGGCGAATTGATGAACACCGCTTTAACGTTTGAAGTAAGAGCCTTTTCAAACTCTTCAAAATTGATCTGGAAAGCTTTCGTGTCGGCTTTTACGACCTTGATCTTCGCACCCGTTCCGGTTATGTATGGGATGTACTCGGGAAAGAAAGGTGCAAATACGATAACTTCGTCACCTTCTTTGGTGACTGCTCTCAACGCATGGGCTATCGCTCCCGCAGCTCCGGAAGTAGGGAAAATGTGAGTCGGCTTGTAGCTCATGGCGAAACGTCTGTTAAGTGATGAAGCAACAGCCTCCTTAAAAGCGGGATTGCCCAGAGTGGGACTGTAACCGTGAAGGGCCATGGGATTTTCATGCTGCAAAAGATTGATCATGACCTTCGTGAAATTTTCCGTTACCGGAACAGAAGGATTGCCGAGGCTGTAATCAAATACGTTATCGTATCCGATCTCGGTCCCTCTTTTTGTCGCAAACTCGGAAAGCGATCTTATTACCGACTTTTTACCGAGCATCTCTTTATAGGTTTCGTTTATCATTTTTCATAACCTCTTTTATTTTGATAGGGCAGAAAAACACCCTTCGTCTGCAAAAACAGTGCAGGCTGCGCCGGCCTGCACTGAATCATGTCTTTGACAAAACTTCCGCTACTCTTGCCTTTAACTCTTCCTGAGAAATGGGCTTGATAAGATAACCCTGAGGATTGAGCGCAAGACATTTGAGTATCTTGTCTCGTTCCGATACCGATGTAAGGAAAAGTATCGGTACGTGCCTTGTTTCTTCTCGTTTTCTGAGAATCTCCATTACGTGAGGCCCGTCAAAAAGCGGCATCATGTAATCGAGCAAGATAAGGTCGGGAGTATGCTTTGTCACGAAATCGAGCGCAAGCTTGCCTGAGTCCACCACAGATACTTTGTAGGTGTCCTGCAAAAACATTCTGAGCAATTTGAGCATATTGACATCATCGTCAACAACAAGGATATGCTTCTGATCCATAAGTCACCTGCTTTTGTCTCTCCCCGTTACTTGAAAGTATATCATTGTGTATCTCTCAAATCAACTCAATAAAAGGCTCAAAAGGTATTCCGGACACATTTTGAGTGGTATAATATGCATAGAATATTCATTAATTACGGAGGTGTCTCATGAGGATATTCTTTATCTTTAATCTGAAAGCAGGAAAAGGTACGGTAAAAAGAAACCTCCCCGACATGATCGATGTAATGAGTGAGGAAGGTCATGAGGTAACCGTCCACGCCACAAGATTCGCTGGAGATGCCAGAGAGCGGATCGCAAATCTTCCCGAAGGCAGGTACGACCGTATAGTTTGCTCGGGCGGAGACGGGACGCTTGACGAAGTGGTCGCCGGAATGAAGCAAAGAAAAGAGAAGCTTCCGATCGGTTATATTCCCGGAGGCAGCACTAACGATTTTGCCGCATCGCTTGGTCTTCCGAAGAAAGTACGCGATGCCGCAAAGGCTGCGATCGGAAATGTGATATATAACTGTGACGTCGGCAGATTTAACGACAAGTCGTTTGTTTACGTTGCCGCTTTCGGTCTCTTTACCGAGGTTTCTTACGAGACTCCCCAGGATATGAAGAACATGCTCGGCCATGCAGCTTACATAGTCGAAGGCTTCAAGCGTCTTCAGGATATTAAAAGCTACAGGATAAAAGTTGAGGCAAACGGCAAGGTTAAAGAAAAAGAGTTTATCTACGGTATGATCACCAACTCTTCGTCGGTCGGAGGATTTAAAAATATCACCGGTAAAGACGTGGACTTAAGCGACGGCCTTTTTGAGGTAACACTTATAGAAAAGCCTCAGAATGCTCTCGATCTTAACGGCATCTTTACGGCTATGTTAAACAGAGACATAAAGGCCAAAGGTTTCTATTCGTTTAAGACCGGAAGTATCAGATTCGAATCGGAAGTGCCCATCCCGTGGACGCTCGACGGTGAGTTTGGCGGAAAAGAAACAAACGTACAGATAATAAATGAGGAAAAGAGTCTGCCGATAGCGATCGGATAAGCTCTGTGAAGATATTAAATAAAAAAAGACCCCATAAAAAGGGAGGATGCCGAGTCAACTGTGTTGACTCGGCATTTATTATGAAAAAGTTTTTATGTAAAATATGGGGAAGTAATCTGTTTTGTTGTTGTCTATGATAATAATATACATTACGAAAATGTCCGAAGTTTGTTATGTAAATTAACAGAAATAAAATAAAATGTGAACAAAATATGAACAAGGAGGCCTAAAGTGTGCCTCCTTGACAAAAAACATAGAATATTAAAAAGAAATTAACAGAAAATTCAGTTTAATTATACGTTAACAAATACAATTATTCTTCAATTTCTACGGTGACGGTTTCCATAACTTGTTCCTCTAAGGGACGGTCGTTCCAGTCGGTACGTGTCTCCGCGATCCTGTTTACAACATCCATTCCCTCGATGGTCTTGCCAAAAGCTGCATACATACCGTCGAGATGAGGTGAATTCTTGTGCATGATAAAGAACTGCGAACCTGCGGAATTGGGATCCATACTTCTGGCCATCGAGATAACGCCTTCGGTATGCTTAAGGTCGTTCTTTACGCCGTTTGCCTCAAATTCACCTTTGATCGAATATCCGGGACCGCCCATTCCGGTTCCTTCGGGATCGCCTCCCTGGATCATAAAGCCTTTTATTACGCGGTGAAATATAAGTCCGTTGTAAAATCCGTCTTTCACGAGACTTACAAAGTTTTCTACGGTTAAAGGCGCAATATCGGGATAAAGCTCAAGCTTGATAACGCCGCCGTCTTTCATTGTGATCGTTACTATAGGGTTTTTAGCCATGTTGATTCTCCTTTGATCATATAAACAAAACGTTCTCATACATCTTAATCGTTTTTTGTAGTAAAATCAATTCATGAAGTCACTGCTGTTCATAGTAAAAGAGTTCCGTCCCGATACATACAAAGATCTGGAAAAAGAGCTCCGGGAAAAAGAAACTGAATTAAGGAGCTTTGTTTATACGGGCTTTGACATAGAAAACATCCTTGGCAGACTCACAAAAGAGATAAAAGAGTCGGGTAAGGATACTCTTCTTGTGACCGATTCGCCCGAAATCTACGATTATATAAGAGTGCTCGGCCACGACGCCGTCGCCTTGGCGGAAAAGGAAGAGGACTTTTCTTTGTACCTTGATGCAAAATATATAGTAATGAAGCCTTACGAGATCGAGGCCTTATACTACGAAAGAGTGTGGATGCGATTTAACAACATTCCCTGGACCATAGCGGTAACGGACAGGCTCATCATAAGAGAGACCGTCGAATCGGATGTGGAGGACTTTTACCGCATCTATAAAGACCCCCGGATGACGCGCTACACCGAAAAACTCTACGAAAACATTGAAGAAGAAAGAAAATATAT
>JAILEQ010000012.1 GCA_024687305.1 Lachnospiraceae bacterium
AACTTCTTTTTCTTGTCATCGCCATCGACAGTAACTCCGGAATTCTTAACTGCGTTAAGTGAATTGCCGGTTATGTAGTCAAACTGTTTGATGAGCTCTTTTGCCTCATGCGAGAGCTTGTCGGGTGTCTGGACCACGAGCGTAACATAGTGATCGCCGCGGACATCTTTGTATCTGGTTGAAGGAACACCTTTACCCTTTAACCTTACTCTCGTATCGGTCTGAGTACCGGGTTTGACTTCGTATACAACCTTTCCGTCAACGGTGTCGATAAATATCTCTCCGCCGAGTGCCGCTATCGCAAAAGAAAGCGGAACGGTTGAATAAATGTTCTGATCCTGTCTTCTGAATATCGGATGCGTTCCGACGATAACTTCAACAAGAAGATCTCCTCTTTCGCCGCCGTTTACGCCGGGTTCACCGCGTCCCTTGATACGAACGCTCTGTCCCGAATCGATACCTGCGGGGATGGAAACGGATATTTTCTTTTTGGAAGAAATGTACCCTGTTCCCGAGCAGTCCGGACATTTATCCTTAACGATCTTACCGGTACCGTGACAGTCCGGACAAGTCTGGACGTTACGGATGGTACCGAAGAACGACTGCTGGATATTTACTACCTGACCTTTACCGCCACACTTTGTACATGTAACGGGTGAGGTTCCGGGCTTTGCTCCGGTACCGCGACAGGTCTTACACTCGTCTTTTAAGTTAAGTTCAAGCTCCTTGTCGACACCGGTAACCGCTTCCATAAAGGAAATGCGGATACTCGTGCGGATATTTGCTCCCTTCATGGGGCCGTTGCTTCTGCCCGATGAATAGCGTGCACGTCCGCCGCCGAAAAGATCGCCGAATATATCGCCGAATATATCGCCGAAGTCGGCTCCCGAGAAGTCAAATCCGCCGAAGCCGCCCGCGCCTGCACCGCCGTCGAACGCTGCATGACCGAACTGATCGTACTGACGTCTCTTTTCGGGATCGCTCAATACGGCGTAAGCCTCGCTGGCCTCTTTGAACTTGGCCTCTGCCTCCTTATCATCGGGATGCATATCCGGATGATATTTCTTGGCAAGAGCTCTGTATGCTTTTTTGAGAGTCTCGTCGTCGGCATTTTTGTCGACGCCGAGAACCTCGTAATAATCTCTCTTGGAATCTGCCATAAGTTATTATACTTCCCTGTATTCTCCGTCAACCACATTGTCATCGGCGTTGTCTGAAGAAGCGTTCTGTCCTGCAAAACCGCTCATGTCGGGGCCTGCCTGACCCATGTCGGGACCTGCCTGGCCTGCTGCCTGAGCCTGTTCATAAACCTTTGCGAACAAAGCCTGTGCGGAAGTCATTAACTTTTCTTTTGCGGCTTTGATATCGCTTATCTGGCTGTCGGAAAGTTCCTGATCCTTTGTGGACTCAAGAAGATCCTTAAGTGCCTTAAGGTCTGCCTCAACGGCTTCTTTCTGCCCCGCATCCACTTTATCACCTACTTCGGTAAGTGCCTTTTCGGTCTGGAATACGAAGGAATCTGCCTCGTTACGTGTATCGATGGCTTCCTTACGCTTCTTATCCTGAGCTTCAAATTCCTGAGCTTCCTTAACGGCCTTTTCGATCTCTTCGTCGCTCATTGAAGAACCTGCGGTGATAGTGATGTGCTGCTCTTTGCCGGTTCCGAGATCCTTAGCGGATACGTTAACAATACCGTTTGCATCGATATCGAATGTAACCTCGATCTGAGGAACACCTCTCATTGCCGGAGGAATACCGTCAAGTCTGAACTGGCCAAGCGACTTGTTATCACGGGCGAACTGTCTTTCACCCTGTACAACGTTGATATCAACAGCTGTCTGGTTGTCGGCTGCGGTCGAGAATATCTGGCTCTTCTTTGTAGGAATGGTAGTATTTCTTTCGATAAGTCTTGTAGCTACACCACCCATTGTCTCGATTGAAAGAGAAAGAGGGGTAACATCAAGAAGCAATATCTCACCCGCACCAGCATCGCCGGCAAGCTTACCACCCTGAATGGAAGCACCGATAGCTACGCACTCATCAGGGTTAAGTGACTTGGAAGGTTCCTGACCGGTAAGCTGTTTAACAAGTTCCTGAACTGCGGGAATACGTGTTGAACCACCGACAAGAAGTACCTTTCCAAGATCCGATGCCGTAAGACCTGCATCCTTAAGGGCGTTCTGTACGGGGATCTTTGTTTTTTCTACAAGATCATGAGTAAGTTCATCGAACTTAGCACGTGTAAGGTTCATATCAAAGTGCTTCGGTCCATCCTGATTTGCTGTGATGAAAGGAAGGTTGATATTTGTTGTGGTAGCGCTTGAAAGCTCTTTCTTAGCCTTCTCTGCGGCTTCCTTTAATCTCTGAAGAGCCATCTTATCGGTTGAAAGGTCGATACCTTCAGCCTTCTTGAACTCTGAGAGCATCCAGTCTGTGATCTTAGCATCAAAGTCATCACCGCCAAGGTGTGTATCACCGTTTGTAGCCAGAACTTCGATGACACCGTCACCTATATCGATGATGGAAACATCGAATGTACCGCCACCAAGGTCGTAAACCATGATCTTCTGTTCTTTTTCATTGTCAAGACCGTATGCAAGTGCTGCTGCGGTAGGCTCGTTGATGATACGCTTTACATCAAGACCTGCGATCTTACCTGCATCCTTGGTTGCCTGACGCTGAGCATCGTTGAAGTATGCGGGAACCGTAATAACGGCTTCTGTAACCTTCTCGCCAAGGTAGCTCTCTGCATCTGCCTTCAATTTCTGTAAGATCATTGCTGAGATCTGCTGAGGAGAATAGTTCTTTCCGTCAATGTTACGTCCTCTGTCTGTACCCATATCTCTCTTGATGGAAGAAATGGTCTTCTCTGCATTGGTGACTGCCTGACGCTTTGCGGGCTCACCGATAAGTCTTTCACCTGTCTTTGAGAAAGCAACTACGGAAGGTGTTGTACGTGCTCCTTCAGTGTTTGCTATAACGGTGGGCTTACCACCTTCCATTACTGCTACGCAGCTGTTTGTTGTTCCTAAGTCAATACCGATTATTTTGCTCATATCTATGTCCTCCTGTGTGATTTATTCTTTATTCGACAACAGACACCATTGCGTGTCTGACTACTGAATCGTGGTATGTATAACCCTTCTGCAATTCCTCTGCGACCGTTCCGCTTTCAAGTTCGTCGCTTTGTACCTGCATTACGGCGTTGTGTAAGTTCGGATCGAATTCCTTGCCTTTGGCCTCGATCGGTTTAACACCTATCTTGTCGAGTTCACCCAAAAGCTGTTTGTATATCATGTTCATTCCGTTATAGAATCCGTCTTCGGCTTCATCGGCCGGAACCGAGGCCAAACCTCTTTCGAAGTTGTCTATAACAGGAAGTATCTTCTCTATCACGCTCTTCGCTCCCATATCAAACATGGTAGCTTTTTCTTTCTCCGTTCTTCTCCTGAAGTTTTCGAATTCGGCGAGCTGCCTCTTTGTGGTATCTTCAAGTTCCGCTATCTTATCTTTGAGCGCATCCTGTTTTTTGTCTTTTTTCTTTTTCTTATCTTCTTTTTCGGGTTCTTTGTCTTCAGTGACCTCTTCACCCGTTTCCGCGGCGGTTTCTTCGCTGATCTTATCCGAAGCATCCTCAGTGCTTGCGTCATCGTTCTCGATCTCGCCCGGCTTCTTTAATTCTTCGTCTTTCAAATTACTCATCCTTTCTTATACAGATCGTCAAGCTGATTTTTGATCTGCTTTAACGTTCCGACTACCTTGTCGTAATCCATTCGCTTGGGACCGACTATTCCGATCGTTCCTTTTATTCCGTCCTCTAGCTCGTAGGTTGCTGTCACTATACTGCAATCTTTCAAGCTTTCGATCGGTGCCTCATCGCCGATGTAAACCTGTATGCCGGTCGACTGGCTTGCGAGTGACCCGAGTGCCAGCTCGGTGAGCGGTTCTTTCTCCTCAAATGCATGTATGAGTTCGCCGGCTCTTTCCCTGTCGGCAAGCTCGGGATATTTAAGAATGTTGTTTGCACCGCTTGTATATATCTCAAGGTCTTCATCCGAATGAATGGCTTCACAGACCGCATCGAGTACGTTTCCGACTATGTCGGAGTGAACTCCCGCCTGTTTCTTTAAAACGGCCACCATAGGAAGATTGATCTCCTCAACGCTAAGACCCGTAAGATTCGTGTTCATAAGTAAGTTAAGCTTAAGCAATGTTTCATCGTCGAGTGCATCCTCGGTTTCGATGAGGTGATTCTTTATCACGTTTCCTTCCGTAACTATAACGGCAAGAAGCTGATTGTCGCTCACTCTTGAAAGCTGTATGAACTTAAGCTTGTTCTCACGGTACCTCGGTGACGAGATCATCGTCGCATAATTTGTGTTGACCGCGAGCACTTTTGCTGCCTGCTTTAAAAGATCATCGAGTTTTTCTTCTTTCTTTAAAAGAACATCTTTTATCTCGTCGACTTCTTTTTCTTTCTCGGAAAGCATGCAGTTTACGTAGAGCCTGTAACCTTTGTCGGTCGGAACTCTTCCCGCCGAGGTATGGGGCTGAACTATATAACCCATTTCCTCAAGGTCGGCCATTTCGTTACGTATGGTCGCCGAACTTAAGTTAAGATCGGTGTATTTTGAAATTGTACGACTTCCGACAGGTTCTCCGGTCTCAAGATAGTTCCTTACGACCGCCTGAAGTATTGTCATTTTTCTCTCGTCAAGTTCCACCGTTCGCTCCTTTTTAAGGGTGCCTGGGTTTTGGGTTTATTAGCACTCACTGATATCGAGTGCTAACATCTACAATGTAATCTATCACCGAGTATATGCATTGTCAATAAAATATCGATGTAAAAAGATTAAAAAAAAATAAACCGAGGGGACGGTGGTGTTGGTTCATCTGCTTTTTACTTTGCAAATGAACCAACACCACCGTCCCCCTCGGGTCATTTTAAAATTTCGGATAGGTATTCGACCATACGCTCGCCGGTGTAAAATCTCCCTTCGAAATACGGATGTGTCCAGTCTCCGAGATATTTTGTGAACGTCGATTCGTTTATCTTATCAAAGAGTTCGATCGAATTGAGCCAATAAGCATTCAGTTCTTCGGCGGCTTCTTTCGAAGCGCCCCTGTAATCGTCAAGCACCGAACCAACAGATGAGTTGATCTCGGTTCCGCAAGTATACTCTCCGGTAAACGTCGGAGACATTATTATATAGATCGCATTAGGGTATTTTTCTTTTATCCTGTTCGTTTCTCTTATAAGAGCTTCTTTATACCCCGCTACGGTCTGACCGTTGAAATAGTCGTTAAGTCCAAACTCTATAAAGAATATCTGCTCGTTTCCGTTTAGATTCTTTCTTAAGTTTTCAACCTCATCGGCAAGTCCGTCATAAGTTATGTCCGAAGTATCGGCGCCATCCAGAAGATAGTCATTCACTCCCATGAAGCACATCTTTGAAGCCGAAGAATCGCCCTGAGCGGGAGCCCCGCCGTAACCCATATTGAATACTTCCGCACCCGTAAGTCCTCCGACGACACCCGGTATTGAAACGCTTCCGTGGCTGTAACCGAATATACTGTCACCGACAAATACTATCTCTTTATCGGAAAGATCGGGATAGTTTCGCTCCTTCGCGATAAGTTCTTTAAGCTGCAATGCGTAGTCTGCGATCACACCTTCATCTGCCATATACAGTTCGTCACAATAACAGACTGCGGTAAGTTTATCCGCAAGGTAACCCGTAAAACTTTTGTCCGAAACATAATTGTCCGGATTGGCGATCACCCACTCGGCGCTAACAGGCGAATAGAGATGCACATTCGGCAAAGCGCATAGAAGTCGCGCTGTATCCAGGTACTTTTCCAACGCGAGGTCTGTCAGGTCCGAGCCCTTTTTCTTCCAGTAACTCAATGAAGGAATACCCAACATTATCTGGAAAAAGGTTCCTTCTTTGCCGGCGATCGTAGCGCAGAGAGCATCAAGATCGCTTGCCTTGTTTGCCATGAAAGTTTCGGGATCTATCAATAAAAACGCAGTATCCTCTTCGGTTCTTCCGGCCGCAAGCGAAACAAGATCGTTTACGGCACTCACATTTCCCGAATCGGTCGAAAGAAACAGTGTCTTAGTACCTCTCAGATTCAAAAAGATGCTCGGATCGAATTTTGAATTATCTTTCGTCGTAATAAAGAAACTGTCATATCCTTCTTCTGTAAGAAGATCCATGTCCGAAAGGAATGACACGTTATTGAGATAATTGATATTTTTATAGGAATAAACGAACGCTTCACCCGAAGAAAAAAGATTCTCACCGTATTTTATATACATCTCGTCGGTCGCGTTTGCGGTTTCTTGGTCCCATATCACATATAAAGGTGCCAAAGCGTCGTCGATCGAAGCGATCTCTCCCACACTCACCGTGATATCAGTTCCCGACATGACGGTAAAAAGATTTGCCAACGGCTTTTCGCTGTAGACATGGGATATATTTGCATCACCCAGAAATTCGTTTATGGGGCCGTATGTGTCGCGCGCATCCGAAAATTTCCTGTTCGGAAAAAGTGAAACCGACTTAAATTCAGGTGCAAAAGGGGTGTGTGATCGTGAAAGAACTATCGTGAAAACCGAAAGAAGAACGATCAGTACCCCTCCCGGTATTAAATACAGTACTTTTATCGGTTTCTTTGTGCCTGATAATATGAAGCCCGCAGCAAGTAAAATGACGGACAGATATATAAGAAGAAAACGGCACTCGTAGACCGCCATAAGACCTGTAAAGCCCAAGAGTGCGCCACAGACTGCGCTTATCAGATTTACAAAAGGCTTCCGCGGGAGAGTTAAAGAAAAGAAAATGCAGGAAGCTGAATAGATTATATACATAATGCAGGCAAGTTTTCTCAAAGATCCTTCCCAGCCTGCGGAAATAACACCGGGGGCCTTTGAAAAGAGATCGCCGTAGTACACGACTTTGTCTGCCATTTCAAAAGTAAGGACAGGCTTAAAAGTCGCTATAAAAATGATGAACGCGATAATGAGAAAAACGGCCACTATCCCGCTGTTTATTATCAAAAAAAGTCCGGAACTTTTAGTTCTTTTCATAAATTACCTGTTAAGATACTCCATCAACTCATCATAACGTGCTTTAGTCTCGTTGTAGCCTTCATCGTACAAAGCGCGCAGTTTACTCTCGTCCTTCTCTAGACGACCGATGACCATGTCTTCCTGAGGACGGATAACGAATATCTTTCCTGCTTTTTCTTCTTCGTCTATATACTTAAGCGTCTCATTGTATGCGATATGACGGTTCTTCATAAG
>JAILEQ010000053.1 GCA_024687305.1 Lachnospiraceae bacterium
TTTGAATCGTTCATGGAAAGATATCTCAATTTCTCGTTCCCCGTATTGTCACTCGAAGAAGAACTTAGCCTGATTGATACCGATACTTTCAAGGGCATGAAAAACTTTCCTTCGACAGAAAGTATAGAGGTCATAAACGGCGTTTTGGTAATAAGATTAAACGGTTAAACAGTCACTTCAAAGTGACTGTTTTTCTTTACATTGAGCCCTTATCGTGTCATAATATTTGAGAGTAAAATCTTCCCGAAGATCTTCGGGAAACATCATATTCATGCGGTTAATCCGGACATCGTCCGTTTTAATGTATACATTTTTAACAATCCGCACTTTTGTGCGAATTAGGAGGAGAAAAGTATGAAAATGATCTACCAGGTAGAAGATAAGCCTTCGTTTGGCAAGGTACTCGTCTTCGCATTGCAGCAGCTGCTTGCAATTCTTGCGGCAACTATCGCCGTTCCCGCCATTATCGGCAACAACATGTCACCTTCGGCAGCTTTATTCGGAGCCGGTGTCGGAACATTGGTTTACCTTCTTTTCACGAAATTTAAGAGCCCTGTATTCTTAGGTTCTTCCTTTGCATTCATCGGTTCAATGTTCGCAGCATTCGCAGGCGGTGTTTCAATGTCTGTAGGATATCTCGGACTTATCGTAGGTGCGGTATTTGCAGGTCTTGTATATGTAGTACTTGCGGCAGTGGTTAAATTTGCAGGCGTTGCATGGATCAACAAACTTATGCCCGCAGTAGTTATCGGACCCACCGTTGCCATCATCGGTCTTTCGCTTGCAGGAAATGCGGTAGGCGATCTTACAACAGGTAAGGTTTTCGGTGCTGACGGTGTTCAGCTCGCTTCTCCCTATTTATGTCTTGTATGCGGACTTGTAACTTTATTCGTTACAATGCTCTGCTCTGTATACGGTAAAAAGATGATCAAGATGATCCCCTTCATTCTCGGTATCTGTGCAGGATATGCCGTAGCTGCGATCTTCACCGTTATCGGTAACGCGGCAGGCATCGACTCATTCAAGATCATCAGCTTTGAAGCATTCAATTCTATGCAGTGGTATCCCACATTTACGTTCGTAACCGCATTCTCCGGTGATTTCGCATTCGGTGATGTCGGATCGATGGGTGCTTATATCGGAACTATCGCAGCTGCTTACATTCCTGTTGCATTCGTAGTATTCGCTGAGCATATCGCAGACCACAAGAACCTTTCTTCGATCATTGAAAAAGACCTTCTTGAAGATCCCGGTCTTCACAGAACACTTCTCGGTGACGGTGTCGGCTCCATGGTCGGTGCATTCTTCGGCGGATGTCCCAACACCACATACGGTGAGTCGGTCGGCTGCGTAGCTATTTCTTCAAACGCTTCGATCATCACCATCCTTACAACTTCAATCCTTGCGATCGTAGCTTCATTTGTAGCTCCTTTCGTTACATTCCTTGCAACGATCCCCAACTGCGTAATGGGCGGCGTTTGTGTAGCTCTTTACGGATTCATCGCCGTATCCGGTCTTAAGATGATCCAGGGCGTTGACTTAAACGACAACACCAATCTCTTTACGGTTTCGGTTATCCTCATCGCAGGTATCGGCGGTCTTGCAGTAAGCTTTGGTTCGGTAACGATCACAGAAGTTGCTTGTGCACTTATACTTGGTATCATTACAAATAAAATTCTTTCATTAAAGAAAAACAAATCGGAATGATCTGATCCAAACGAAAAAATATAGTAAACAGAAGCGTCGCCTGTTTAAATCGGGCGGCGCTTTGTGTTATAATTCAAAAAGAAAGCGAAAGCTAAAATGCTTTGAGGAGGGAGCTTATGATTCACGACGGAAAAATACTGATTGGTAAATCTGAAGGTGAGGGTGTATACATTTATCCGAAAATGGCAAACAGACACGGAATGATCTGTGGTGCCACCGGTACGGGTAAAACGGTTACGTTAAAAGTTATGGCTGAATCATTCAGCGATCTGGGTGTTCCCGTATTTCTGGCAGATATAAAGGGAGACCTTGCCGCAATGAGCAATAAAGGCACGGAGAACGAAAACGTCAACAAACGTGTTGAGTCTATGGGCCTTAAAGATCTTGGATTTGATTTTAAAGAGTACCCTTCAAACTATTGGGACGTATACGGCACGATGGGAATGCCTCTTCGTACGACAGTCTCTGAAATGGGACCCATTCTTCTTTCCAGAATACTTGATCTTAATGATACACAGTCGGACGTGCTTACCGTTCTTTTCAAAATCGCCGATGACAACAGCCTGTTGCTTGACGACATAAAAGACTTAAAGGCAATGATACAGTACGTTTCCGAAAAGGAAGTGAACAAAGAGATCGCTCCGGTATACGGAAACCTTGCACCTCAGTCACTGGCTGCCATCCAGCGTGCGATCGTGGCACTCGAATCCGACGGAGCAGATAAATTCTTCGGTGAGCCCGCACTTGATATCAAAGACTGGCTCGACCATGACCGTGACGGCAGAGGAGTTATTCAGATACTCGATTGTCAGGAACTTATTCTTCATCCGAGAACATATGCAACATTCCTTCTCTGGCTCATGAGCGAACTATTTGAGGAACTTCCCGAAATGGGAGATCTCGACAAGCCCAAGATGGTATTTTTCTTTGATGAGGCACATCTTCTTTTTGACGGTGCTCCAAAGGTACTTCTTGAGAAGATCGAGCAGGTAGTAAAGCTCATCCGTTCAAAGGGAGTCGGTGTTTACTTTATAACACAGAATCCCAAGGACATTCCGGACGGAATACTTGCACAGCTTGGTAACAAGGTTGAGCATGCACTCCGAGCTTACACCCCCGCAGAGCAGAAGGGCGCAAGAGCGGCAGCAACGGCTTTCAGAGAAAATCCCGCATTTGATACCTATACGGTTTTGCAGGAACTCGGAACAGGTGAGGCTTTGATATCCGTTCTCGACGAAGGCGGTATACCTACAATGGTCAAGCGCGCAAAGATATTGCCTCCT
>JAILEQ010000063.1 GCA_024687305.1 Lachnospiraceae bacterium
CGAAGTCGGCACTTCATCTGCATAATTGAATCGGTCTATAGGCACGAACTGGATTTGATGGTATAGTAAAACCATGGAAAGAGTATATTTAGGCGGAAAATTTCATTTCGATTTTTTGAAAGAAGGGTATAAAGAAAAAGCCTCACGAGATTTCAGAGCTTTGATACTCGGAAGCAAAGACCTTCTTTTGAACCAAATGGGATCGGTACGTCTTTCCGACAACCTTGAATACGTGGGTCCTTACTATTTCGAGACCGACTCAATGCTCGACAAAGATATCGTATCGACCGAAATGAAAATGATAGAGGATTGCACCACGGCTTTTTTCCTGATCGAAGACGGAATTTGTCCGGGTACGGTAAGTGAGATAATATATGCCGCCACTCTCAAAAAGAACATACGATTATTCTATATAGTTGATGAAAACGAGACCGAGAGTTATTTAAGATCACCCTGCTGGTATCCGATCACTCAAAGTTTTCTATTGGCAGGAAATCTTGTCAGAGTCACACCTTGCAAAACATATGAAGATGCAGTCAGCAAACTCATCGCATCCGTTAAAAATTTGTATTGAGGATAACAAATGATCGAGATCATCTGCGCGATAATCGGACTTATACAGGGTGTCCTTGTAGCGCTCAACAAAAGAAGTAACTGGATTGCATACATTGTTCAGATGGTGCTTCTTTTTGTGTTCTCACTTATAAACAATCTCTATGGTGACGCAGGAAACAGTTTGATATACATTATTTTCGGAATAATAGGCCTCATATATTGGGGCAAAAATAGCAATCGAAAGATTAAAAACGCCAACACTGCAGAGCGACTTATCGCCTGTGCGTTGACGTTTGTATTTTCGTTTGGATTGTTCTTTGTTCTTAGAAACACCGACGATCCTTTGCCGTTTCTTGATTCTTTCACCACCGTAACTTCATTTGTTGCCACTTATTTTATGGTCACAAAGAAAACAGATGCCTGGATCGTATGGTTTATAAATGATATCTTTTATATCGTCGAATACATTCTCCTACCTGATAAGGCCATATATCTCGCAATTCTTAATCTCATTTGGACAGCACTCGCAATCTATTCATATTTCAACTGGCGAAAAATAATGCGTGCACAGGAGTAATGATCTGCTATACTTTTTTCTTCTTTTCAAAATGCTTTCTCAGTATAAACTTTGCAAAGATCGTTCACAATCTCTCCGGCAATGATAAGTCCTGCGACAGAAGGTGCAAAAGCTGTTGAGCCGGGGATCGAACGTCTGCCGGGAGCCATTTCACTCGAATCGATATAATCATTAATCGGCTCCATGGGAGGCTCTTTGGAATAAACAACTTTAAGCGAGTCTATTCCGCGCTTTTTGCATTCTTTTCTCATGACTTTTGCCAGAGGACATACAGATGTTTTATAAAGATCCGCAACTTCGAATGCGGAAGGATTGACTTTATTGCCCGCGCCCATAGATGAAATAACGGGAACATCGGCCTTTTTTGCATTTTCTATGATGGTCAGTTTTCCGGTCACAGTATCGATGGCGTCGACCACATAATCATATTCTTTAAAATCAAATTGATCCTGAGTATCCGGAAGATAAAAAGTCTTATATGTTCTTACTTCACAATCGGGTGATATATCTTTTATGCGCTCTTTTGCGGCATCAACTTTGAACATCCCGACAGTCTTTGTGGTTGCAATGATCTGCCTGTTTATGTTACTTAGACACACTTTGTCATTGTCTATGATATCAAGAGCTCCGATACCCGAACGCGCCAAAGCCTCTACAACATATCCTCCGACACCGCCCACGCCGAATACGGCAACGCGGCACTTGGCAAGCCGGTCCATCGCTTTTTCACCGTATATAAGTTTTGTCCTTGAAAGCATTTCATCTCTGTCAGACATATTAAAACTCCATTTCAAATCCGACTTTCATCATGTCGATCTTATCGCCCAGTTCTTCTTTCAAAATACCAAAAGCGCGATTTTTTGTACAATGTCCCGTGCAAACATAATCGATTCCGGTTTCTTTGATACGGGATGCAACTTCACGTATCTCTTCATCCGTTTTATTAAACAGGTGAAATCCTCCGATGATGGCATAGATATGCTTATCCGGGAAAGTCTCTTTTATCTCGTTTATTATATTTGCCGCGCCTCCGTGAGAACAGGAATTAATGATAACGAGCCCTTTGTCGGTATCAAGAACCAAGCTTTGCTCGTGTGAAAAATCATCGGGAACCAAACCTTTCTTCGTGCGCCTGTACATAGACTCACGTTTTCCAATCTCATTAAGCCCG
>JAILEQ010000092.1 GCA_024687305.1 Lachnospiraceae bacterium
TACCGGACTGTTACCTGTTGAGCCTGATCCCGAGCCGGATCCGCCTGTAAACAACGGAACCAACACAGCTACGAACGATCCTGCCCGGCTTAACCCCGATGAATCAGGTTCAGGTACGAACGATCCCGTTCAGATCAACACCGATGATACTAAGGGCACATCGGGTACCACTGTCGATGTGAAACCCGACGATAGCGGTAAGGCCAAGGAATCTTCCGTCAAAGTAAGCACCGCGGATGCAGATTCCGGGACAATAACCTCAACTACAGTAAACTCGGGCGCAACAGTCGATGTTGCATCGAATACTCAAGAAAGCGTTATAAGTATCGCTATGAACGCTGCAAATGCAGTGCTCACAGGCAATGCAAGTAACGCCTCGGATTTACAAAAAGCCGAAGTTGTCGGAACGGTAAAACTTGACGACTCGGTAAACGTTGAAGCTGCTGACCAAGCATCCGACTCTGCAATGATCATCAGCGAAGAAGCTGCTGTCGCAGTTGCAAAAGCAGATGCAGCGTCAATCGTTGCCGAAGAGGCTCCCGTTGCCAACAACGAAGTAATCTCCGCTCCTTCGGGATCGCAAGACAAGAAACCCGTCAGCGCTGGCGCTGTCGCAGGAGCCGGCGCCGCTACATGCGCTGTAGGCGGATCTGCCTTCGGAGTTCTCAAATGGATAAGAAGAAGAAAACTCTTCTAGATTTTATAATGTTGTCAATTGCAAGGGAAAAGCCGCACTATGTGCGGCTTTTTCATGTTTGTTATACGATATTTCGAACCTCACTCTCTATGATGTTGAATCTTTTAAACTCCGGAATGGCTTCTTTCTCCGCCATTGCCTTAGGGGCATCCGATTTCATAACTTCGCTTGTTAACAGTACTCCGGCAGGATAGATAGGTTCCTTAAGCTTACCTGTAGAGCTTCTTACCGTCTATCAGTATGTAGTCCTTAATCTTGTCTTTCGAAAAACCTTCAATGCTGACAAATCCGATCTTGGAAATATTTATCCCTTGGACACTTGCAAGCTGTTTTTCTTCCTGCTCACATTCTTCCGGCGTCATTTCTCTGTCGAAATATTTACATTCATAGAAATCGTAGTTATCTCCGCTTCTCTTAACAACACAATCGAATTCACCGTTGGTTTTATTCACGGGATCATCATACCAATAACTTCCGAAATCTTCTATATCATCGATTTCTCCGTTGACAGCGGCCCTATGGAAGTATTCCAATACTATTCCTTCGAATCTTCTGCTTACAAATTCACGAAGTTTCTCGCCGCAATTTTGCTTGTAAAACTGTTCCGACCCGATTCTCGCGATGGTACCCGCATTTCCGAAAATGAAAGTGAAATAGAAACGCATAAGGTTATCCGTAATCTCATAAAACTGTTTCTTCTTGTCACCTCTTTTGTTTATCGGTTCGTCTTTTGTGATCGTTTCCATATCAAGAAGAATCTTCAGTTGCTTATCAAGTAAGCCGTTTTCATCGCTTTTCATCCATGCATGTATCTCACTGTACTTTTTCTTGCCGTTTCCCAATGCCTCTAAGATACGTGTGTCGTAAGTTTTTTTTATCTCTCTTAGCATCGTATTTTCGATATGGGTACGAACCAGCCCTGTTTCCGGTAAAAGCAGCTTCTTAATGTTTATATCCAGCGGAGCTTTATCGTCTATAAGGCTAAGAACATACGGTGAACCTCCGAACACAGAATACATTGCCGCTTTCTCTCTTTCCGAGAGTTCGGGATAGAATTTTGCAGCGTCAAGATAATCAAAATCCCTGACATGAAGGATAAGTGAAAATCTGCCAAAGAGCGGATTGTCTTCGTCCAAAAGTTCTTTCATTACCGCTATATAGGAGCCACAAAGAATAATCTTAACGTTTTCAGGCAGTTTATCTATCACCGCCTGCATAACGGAATCTACTTCACCCTTCTTTTTTGTTTCTTTAAGGTAAGGGTATTCATCTATAATCAGAAGAATCCGTTTTTGCAAAGATTTAAGATAATCCATCATGGCAAAGATGGATTCAAAACTCATTTTGGGCAGAGAAAGGGCCGTGCACACGCTTTGGTACAGAAGATCCATATTTCCTTCATATGTGCTGGATACGCACAAATGATTGATGACTGTTCCGTCAAAAGAATCTGCAGCCTTGTTTATCAGTGTAGATTTCCCTACTCTTCTTTTCCCGTATACAAGCACGGCCGTTTTATGTTTCCAATTATTTAGTTCACTTTGAAGTTCAGTAAGTTCTTTCTCTCTTCCGATAAACATGTCTCGTGCCCTCTCGTTTTTATTCTGAAAATATTTTCACTGAAAAGTTTTTCAGTATCTACTGCTAATATATTATCTGCACGTCAACATGTCAAGTCTGATTCCTATTCCATCGTTTTCAACGCGTCGCTCTTCTTGATGCCGCGGATCTTTATAAGCTGCATTACCACCACCGCGAGGTAGCTTACTATGCCGAGAACTATCATCTTAATATAGCAGGCATTGTCGACGGCGCAGGGAAGATATCCGCTCATGCGCTTGTAAAGATAATACTTGAATATGAGACGCACGATCTCTTCTACGAACGGTACCGAAACGATGAGGCTGAGTACTACCACTATCGAGGTCGATACGATGTAAAGACCGCCGATCTCTCCGCCGGTGAAACCGAGTATCTTGGTCATTGAGATGCTGTTTGCGTTTTTCTCGATGATCTGTTTTGAAAGCAGGTACACCATAAGCACAAACATTGCAACACCGAACCATTGCACCGGAGTCATTATGCCTGCGAACGATTTCCATAGCTGCTTTGCAAGTCCGCCCAGCGTGCTGCTGTCGATTTTTACGTAGATGTTCGATTCCGTCAGGTTTTCAAGCTCCTTATCCGAGAAATAACCACTGTAGTAGTCAGGTGTCTTGTCATACGTTTCATTGAACTCCGAA
>JAILEQ010000150.1 GCA_024687305.1 Lachnospiraceae bacterium
ATCATCATTGGTGCGGGTGTAGTGGGAAGTGCGACGGCAAGGGAACTGTCGCGCTACGATCTTGATATTCTGGTGCTTGAGAGATCAAGCGATGTCTGTGAGGGAACTTCCAAAGCAAACAGCGGCATAGTTCATGCGGGATACGATGCAAAACCGGGAACTAAGAAGGCATACTTCAACGTCCGCGGAAGTCTTATGATGGAAGAACTGTCAAAAGAACTTGATTTTGCATATAAAAGAAACGGTTCGCTCGTGCTCTGTTTTTCAGGGGATGAAGTAAATAGGCTTGAAGAATTGAAAGCGCGTGGCGAAGAAAACGGCGTTAGGGATATCACAATACTTGACAAAGAAGAGCTTTTAAAGAAAGAGCCCAATCTTTCAAAGGACGTTGTGGCTGCTCTTTATGCGCCCACCGGTGCGATCGTAGATCCTTTCGGCCTCACGATCGCTCTTGCGGAGAACGCTTTTGTAAACGGTGTTAAGTTTAAGTTTGACGAAGAAGTGATCTCGGTACATAAAGAAGCGGACGGTTTTACGGTAAAGACTAATGCGGGTGAATATAAGGCGAGAGCTGTAGTGAACGCTGCGGGAGTGTATGCGGATGTCATCCACAACATGGTCTGTGACGACAAGATAAATATTACTGCCAGAAAAGGCGAGTATTGCCTTTACGATAAAAAGGTCGGAGGAACGGTTTCTTCCACCATATTCAGGCTTCCGGGTGCACTTGGAAAAGGCGTATTGGTAACCCCCACGGTACACGGAAATCTCCTTATAGGGCCGACGGCCGACGATACTCCCGACAAAGAAGCGGTATGCACAACCGCCAAGGGACTCGCAAACGTATTAAAAGGCGGTGCGATATCGCTTGAGAGCGTTCCTTCGAAATCGGTCATCACATCGTTTGCGGGTTTAAGAGCGCACTCGGACCGTGGTGATTTCGTGATAGGAGAGAGCAGCGTCTCAGGTTTCTTTGATGCCGCGGGCATAGAATCGCCGGGACTTTCGGCGGCTCCCGCCATAGGCGTTCATCTGGCAAAAGAAGTGGCGGAAAAACTCGGAGCCGCTAAAAAGGAAAACTTTATCGCAAAGCGAAAAGGTATCCCTTCGATGGCACTTGCGAGCAGCGAAGAAAAGAAGCGTCTTATCGAAGAAGATCCTCTTTATGCAAACGTGGTCTGCCGATGCGAACTCGTTACCGAAGGCGAGATCGTCAATTCCATAAAAAGACCGCTTGGCGCCACTACACTTGACGGCGTCAAGCGAAGAACGCGAGCCGGCATGGGACGATGTCAGAGCGGATTCTGCTCACCGACCGTGATCGAACTGATAGCAAGAGAACTCGGTATAAGCACATCCGAAGTCACCAAGCACGGCAAAGGTTCACAGTTCATAGAAGATCACAAGTAGGAGGGAGCGCTGTGAAAAAGAAAATAGCTATAATCGGCGGCGGTCCCGCAGGACTTGCGGCAGCCGTTGCGGCCAAAGAAAACGGAGTCGATGACATAGTCATCATAGAACGAGCACCGTCTGCGGGCGGCATATTAATGCAATGTATCCACAACGGATTCGGTCTTCACACTTTCAAAGAAGAGCTGACGGGACCCGAATATGCGGACAGATACATTAAGAGAGCAAAGGAAAAGGATGTGGAGATTTTTCTTTCTACCTTTGCGATCGATATTTCGCCCGATAAAGTCATCACTTGCATGTCAAAAGACAAAGGAATATTTACGATAGAAGCAGAGAGCATCATTCTGGCGATGGGATGCCGTGAGAGGCCGAGAGGCGCGCTCAATACGCCCGGTTACAGACCGGCGGGCATCTATTCCGCGGGAACCGCGCAGAAGTTCGTTAACATAGAAGGCAAGCTTCCGGGTAAGGAAGTTGTGATACTCGGCTCAGGCGATATCGGACTTATCATGGCAAGAAGGATGACGCTCGAGGGTGCAAAAGTCAAGGCGGTCGCCGAGATCATGCCTTATTCGGGCGGTTTAAAGCGAAACATCGTTCAGTGTCTTGACGACTTTGGCATACCGCTTAAACTCAGCACCACGGTTGTTGATATTGACGGAAAAGACAGAGTTAAGTCGGTCACACTCGCAAAAGTAGATGAAAAACTAAATCCCATCCCCGGCACCGAAGAAGTCATCCCTTGCGATACGCTTCTTCTTTCATGCGGACTGTTACCTGAAAACGAGTTAAGCCAGGCAATCGGTGTCGAATTAAGTCCAGTTACCGGCGGACCGAAGGTCAACGAAAGCCTTGAGACCAACATCCCCGGAGTGTTTGCGGCAGGAAACGTGCTCCACGTTCATGATCTTGTCGATTACGTGTCCGAAGAGGCCGCAAATGCGGGAAAGCATGCCGCAGAGTATGTCAAACGTTCCGCTGAGGCTTCGGGCGATAAAAGAGAATTCGTTGTGGAAACGGGCAACGGCGTAAGATATACGGTTCCGATGACCGTAAGGCCTTCCGAGTGCGACACACTTACAACGCTTCGTTTCAGAGTCGGCAACGTTTACAAAAACCCCGAGATCTGTGTATATATGGGCGACAGATGCGTTCTTCGCCGCAAAAAGCAGATATGTGCTCCCGGTGAGATGGAGCAGGTGATACTGAAAAAAGCCGATCTCGATACGCTTAAAGACGGCGAAACAATAAAAGTATTGCTTGAGTAGCCCTAAGGAGATCTTATTATGGAAAACAAAACGATGACCTGCATCAACTGCCCCATGGGGTGTCAGGTGAATGTGGCATATGAGATAAAAGACGGCAAGCCCGATCCGGTTTCTTTTGTCATTACGGGCAATACTTGTCCGAGGGGAAAAGACTACGCGATAAGCGAGATGACCGCGCCTACGAGAACGGTTACGGGTACGGTAAGTGCAAAAGGCGGCGACAAAGCTGTGCTTCCGGTTAAGACGGTTCCGCCTGTTCCAAAGGACATGGTGCTTACTGTCGCAAAGGAACTGGAAAAGATAACCGTTTCCGCACCCGTATCGATCGGAGACGTGATCATAAGCGATGTGTGTGGCACGAAAAGCAGCATAGTTGCCACGGGTAACTTACAGGAGGGGTAAATGAAAGACTATATAATGGCTCTCGATCAGGGGACTACAAGTTCAAGATGTATCATTTTCGATAAGACCGGAAACATAGTAAATATGGCGCAAAAGGAATTTACGCAGATTTATCCGGAACCCGGCTGGGTTGAGCACAACGCCATGGAGATATGGTCTTCACAGCTTTCGGTCTGTCTCGAGGCTTTATCGGTAGCTCATCTTTACGCGGAAGACATCGCCGCCATCGGTATCACCAATCAAAGAGAGACTACGATCGTCTGGGACCGTCACACCGGGCGCCCCGTTTACAATGCGATCGTATGGCAGTGCAAGCGTACAGCCGATTATGTCGAGGAGTTGAAAGCAAAGGGCTATAGCGAGACTATCCGCAAAAAAACAGGTCTTATTCCCGACGCCTATTTCAGCGCAACAAAGATTAAGTGGATACTTGATAACGTCGAAGGCGCCAGAGAAGCCGCCGAAAAAGGCGACCTTCTTTTCGGAACCGTCGATACGTGGCTCTTATGGAACCTTACCAAAGGCTCGGAACACGTAACCGATTATACCAATGCGTCGAGAACGCTTCTTTTTAACATAAACACTCTTGAATGGGACGACGAACTTTGTGAACTTTTCACCATTCCCAAGAGCATGCTTCCCAAAGTAAAGCCATCCTCAACCGTATATGGCTTTACCGACCGTCACATCTTTGACGGAGAGATCCCAATCGCCGGTATCGCAGGCGACCAGCAGGCCGCGCTTTTCGGACAGTGCTGCTTCGAAGCGGGAGACGCAAAGAACACGTACGGTACCGGTTGCTTCTTACTGATGCATACCGGTGACAAAGCAATCTACTCAAACAACGGCCTGCTTACCACGATCGCCGCAAGTCCCGACGAGAAGCCCGCTTACGCGCTCGAAGGAAGCGTATTCGTTGCAGGCGCCGGTGTCCAGTGGCTTCGCGACGGCCTTCGAATGGTCGAGACCGCGCGCCAGACCGAAGAATTCGCCACCGTCGTTCCCGACACCGCAGGCGTATACGTAGTTCCCGCCTTCGTGGGCCTCGGCGCACCCTACTGGGATCAGTACGCCCGAGGAACCGTCGTAGGTGTTACACGTGGCTGCAAAAAAGAACACTTCATCCGCGCAACCCTCGAATCGATCGCATACCAGACCTACGACGTTCTCAAAGAAATGGAAAAAGACTCGTCGATCGAACTCAAATCTCTTCGCGTCGACGGAGGCGCCAGCGCCAACAACTTCCTCATGAAGTTCCAGGCCAACATCTTAGGCCTCAACGTTCTCCGTCCCAAGTGCATCGAGACCACCGCTCTGGGCGCCGCATACCTTGCCGGTCTTGCCATCGGCTACTACGAAAGCCTTTCGGAGATCAAAGAAAACTGGAAGCTCGGCCGCGAATTCGAACCTTCCATGACCGACGAAGAACGTTCCAAACTTCTCAAAGGCTGGAATGTCGCAGTCAGGTGCGCCAGATTTTACGGCGAAGAAATGAATAAATAGATATTTGCCACAGCCGCGGAACTTTCATGTGTTCCGCGGCTATTGGCATAAAACGAAAAACAGCCGCAGAGCATATGATGGTTTCGACTTCGGACCTTTTTTTGACGTCGTTACTTAGCGAGGTTTTTTCGAGCTTAGTAACGCAACGTCAAAAATTTGAGCGAGAGCGCGTCCGAAGCGGAACTTTCTTATGATCTGCGGCGTTAACGTAAACGAAAACAGCCGCGGAATACATGAAAGTTCCGCGGCTGATAGTTGTTCTATGCTGTTTCGGGAGTAAGATACCGGTTTTTGGCCTTTTTGAAGACAATCACGAAACATATAAGATGTACCGAAGTCGTAAGTATCCATGAAATCGGGTAGGATAGGTACAGGCATTCGAGAGTGTGAACGGAGCGAAATACCGTGCATATCCAGATGATACGAAAGGCGCAGGCACCAAGAAGCGAGACAATGGTAGGCATTATGGAGTAGCCGAGTCCTCGGATGGAACCTACTATGCAGTCCATCGTTCCGCATGTGAAATATGTGAACATGATCACTGCCATTCTGCGCATGCCGTAGTGTATTACTATCTCGGCATCGGCTTTGTCGGCATAAATCGCAAGTAGTTCGGGCCCGAAGATATATGAAAGGCTTCCGAGTACGAAGCCCACTACCGAGACCATGATAAGTCCGGTAAGACACACTTTCTTTATGCGGTCGAATTTCTTTGCACCGAAGTTCTGTCCGGTGAAAGAAAGGCTTGTGTGATGAAATGCGTTCATGGCCACATAAATGAAACCTTCTATGTTGCAGGCCGCTGAATTGCCGGCCATCGCTTCGGCTCCGAACGAGTTGATCGATGACTGGATGAGCACGTTAGAAAACGAGAAGACACAGCCCTGGAGTCCCGCGGGAAGTCCGAAACGAAGTATGAGTTTTACTTTTTCGCCGTATAAACGAAGCTTTGAAAGTTCCACTTTGTAGCATTCGTTGCTCTTGATTAACGACATGAGCACCATAACGGCGGAAATGGTTTGTGAGATAACGGTCGCATAAGCAACGCCGTCAACTCCAAAGCCAAGGAATACGATAAATATGATGTTTGCAATCACGTTTATAACGCCTGCGACCGTAAGGTAGATAAGGGGGCGTTTTGTATCGCCGACAGCACGCAATATCGCGCTGGCAAAGTTATATAAAAGGCTCACGGGCATGCCCGCGAAATATATTCGGATATACAGTACGGATAAAGGAAGCACTTCATCGGGGGTTCCCATCATTACCAACAGTTTGGGCGCCATAAAGAAACCGAATACGGCCAGAAAGAAACCGCTTATAACAGCCAGGAGGACACTCGTATGAACAGTTTCGCTTACGTCTTTTTCCTGACCGGAACCGAAAAATCTGGCAACAAGAACATTTGCGCCTACGGAAAGGCCCATAAATAAGTTTACCAGCAGATTTATGAGGGATGAGGTGGAACCTACGGCGGCCAGTGCGTTTGCACCGACGTATCTTCCGGCGACTACCATATCGGCAGCATTAAAAAGAAGCTGAAGAATGCCTGAAGCGATCAGCGGAAGAGTGAATTTTATGATCTTCGGAACAAGTGCGCCTTCGCACATGTTCATACTGTGTACTTTCGCGTTCATTGGAAGATTGTATCGCAAAGTGCCCAAAAATGAAATATGCATTTTTGTTAAATATGTCATATGGATTTTCTTAATATGTTGTTATAAAATCAATCTACACTTATCTCGATACGGATTCGGCGCATTATTGCGTCTATTCTGTTATGGAGGTATTTTTTATGTATTTTTTGAAAAAAGCAATGAGACTTGCTTTTTCTTTGACAGTGCCCGTTGTGGCATTTATAGGATTTTCACTCCCTGCGTTCGCAGGTTCTTTTACCCATGTACATTCAAGCGCCTGCTACAAAGAGATCACGGAAAGCTGCACACATATACAGGTATACGGAAGAGAGTTTGCAAGGTGTTATTGTCCGAATTGTAAGAGAGAAACAGAACGTCGTACGGACGGCTTTATGGAATATTGTCCCGCAGGAACCTGTGAACCGTTCTATGCAGGTTATGTTCATCTGTGTGATACATGCGGTTATGTATTTGAAGATCGTTCCGCACCGCCACCCCAAACACATACTTATAAAGTCACGAAGCTTTCCTGTGGCAGAAGCGAAGGAAGCACATCCGCAACCGTAAGTGCAAGCGGAGGCGGCGGATCGTGGACTAACGGACCCGTATCGGTAAGCTGCAGCGTTTCGGTAAGCGACCCCACATTTTCCGTAACGGGCGTATCGTTCAGCGGAGGCGGCGGAAGCACGGGAACCGTCACAAAAAACGGAACCTATTCTTTTACCGTTAACGGGTCCAACGGCCAAAGCGTGAGCGTCCCTGTCACGGTATCCAACATCGACACGGGGGCACCGAAGGTTTCGGTGTCTAAAGGTTCGGATGAATGGACCAACAAAGCAGTGTCGGTAAGCGCCTCCGCATCGGACGATCTTTCGGGTGTGGCAGGCTACTCATTCAACGGTGGCGGATACTCTTCATCAAGCTCGTGGACTGTCGATTCAAACGGAACATACTCTGTTTCTGTCCGTGACAGAGCCGGAAACGAGGCGTCGGGCAGTGTCACCGTATCGAATATAGATAGGACTGCGCCTACGGTTTCTTTGTCCAAAAGTACCGATGACTGGACCGAAGAAGGTGTTACGCTGTCCGC
>JAILEQ010000024.1 GCA_024687305.1 Lachnospiraceae bacterium
ATCATCGGTATCAAGGAAGAGACTCAGAAGTCTGTTGTTACCGGTATCGAGATGTTCAGAAAGCTTCTTGACGAGGCACAGGCTGGTGATAACATCGGAGCACTCCTTCGTGGTATCAACAGAACTGACATCGAGCGTGGACAGGTTGTAGCTAAACCCGGATCAGTTACCTGCCACAAGAAGTTTACCGCTCAGGTATACGTTCTTACCAAGGATGAGGGAGGACGTCACACTCCTTTCTTCAACAACTATCGTCCTCAGTTCTACTTCAGAACAACCGACGTAACAGGTGTTTGCAACCTTCCTGCAGGTACAGAAATGTGTATGCCCGGCGATAACGTTGAAATGACCATCGAGCTCATTCACCCCATCGCTATGGAGCAGGGTCTTACCTTCGCTATCCGTGAAGGTGGTAGAACAGTTGGTTCAGGCCGTGTTGCTACAGTAATCGAGTGATAAGCTACAAGCCAAGCACAGATAAGTGAAACGATCCCCGAAGCAAGTTTACTTGCTTTCGGGGATTTTTTTGCTTATCTGTATTTGGCGCCAGCCACACGATAGTTATTGAAATCGCGAAGAGATTTCAATAACGCTCGCTTGGCTTGTAGCCCTTCCTTTCTCTGCGCCCGCTACCTTTACCATTCTTCTTTGAACGGGATAACGCTCCGATGAACCCAGAGCACATGACACCATATAATTGAACTTTATTCTTGTCTTAATTGCCACATGCATCGTTGCCTTCAATCGATGATGTACACACATCATCTCATTCAGGCGCCTTGCCTGTGACAATTAATCCTTCGCATAATAGTTCAAATACATGGTGTCATGCACTCTACCACGATTTTCTCGGCTTCGCCTGCCCTGCTCGGAGGAGCAACTCCTTCGCAGGGAGAATCGGAACGGATTTCATCTACGCTAATACCATCCTTGAAAGGTTCAAAGTAAGAATGATAAAGGTGCCGGGCGCAGTAGTACGTCTTTTTAATCTATATTCCTGCCTGACAGGTTTCTTTATGCATTTAAGCAGGGTAGGTATGAATGCTAATTCTGCTCAATCGTTCGATTATTCAATCTGAGCAGGTCAACCAAAGACCTCGTTCCTGCCTGAAAGCGAGGTTTATCAATCTAAGCAGAACATAATTGCATATTGTTCCTGCTTAAATTTCCATTTCTTTAATATGAGCAGGATAATGCGCTGTAGATTACTGCTCATAATGGATTAAGGCGAAAAAGGGCAGAATGACGGGCATTATTTTCCTGCTCAAAAGTTGGAAGAAGAAAAAGAAGCAGAAAAGTGTTGACATAGAAGAAAAAGCGTGTTTAAATAACATCGTTACGTAACAACGTTATCTAAACGCGGAGAAGAATATGAAGGCAGATACCGATTACGCAAAAAGAGAGTTGCTAATAAAGGCAGCGAAGGAAGAGTTCATGGAAAAGGGATACAACAAAGCGTCCCTAAGAAATATATGCGCAAAAGCAGGGATGACCACCGGGGCCTTGTATTTCTTTTTTGAGAATAAAGAGGATCTTTACGAGGAGATCGTCGGGGGTCCGAGAAAAGAATTGGCCGAACTAATCAAAAGGCATATGGAAGAAGATAAAGAGTCGGCAAATAATGTAACGGTTTTTGATGATATGTTTTTGGATCATTCGGAAGAAGCGGACATGTTCGTTGAGTGCATATACAAAAACTACGACAGCTTTATCCTTATGCTTTCCAAAGGAAAAGAGGGCGAACTTGAGAAGTGGACAGACTATTTCGTAAAGCTGATCGAAAAGACTTCCACGGACATGATGATGGAAATACCGACCTTTAAAGCAGATCCGTTCATGACACATTGGGTATCCCATACGATAGTGGATTCTTTTATTCACGTAATGCTTCATGAGAGCAAAGAAGCGGAAGCAAAAAAGCAGATCCGAAAGATACTCAATTTCATTGTAAAGGGATGGGCATCGGTAGTACTAAACGATAAATGATCATATTATCCCGTTTTTAATTCGAGAAAGCACCTCGATTTGGGAACGGGATTTTAGATAACAAATACATAACACTGTTATGTAAAAATGCAAAAAGAAAGAGGAACAAAACAATGTACTTGGAGATCAACAATGTAAAAAAGAGCTATGGGCAAGGAGGAAGCTATATTGAGGTATTAAAGGGAGTTACGACCGGAGTTGAGAAAGGGCAGATGTGCGTTATTCAGGGGACTTCGGGAAGCGGAAAATCAACACTTCTAAACTGCATCGGCGGTCTTGACAATATGGACTCAGGCTCGATCAAAGTTGATAATACCGAAATATTCGGTATGAAGACCAAACTTCTCTCCGAATACAGAAGAGACAATCTGGGTTTCATTTTCCAGTTTTACAATCTGGTTCCCAATCTTACGGTAAGAGAAAACATTCAGGTTTGCCAATATCTGTCAAAGCATCCCCTCAATATGGACGACCTTTTGGCAACGCTGGGATTAACCGAACACCGGAACAAATTTCCGTCGCAGCTTTCCGGCGGTCAGCAGCAAAGATGCGCGATAGCAAGAGCACTGATCAAGAATCCGAAGCTCTTGCTTTGCGACGAGCCCACGGGCGCGCTGGATTCCAATACGTCAAGAGACATACTCATTTTGCTTGAAGAGATAAACAAAAAATACGGGACAACTATGGTCATCGTTACCCACAACAATTCAATCAAAAACATGGTTCACAAAGTCATTTATTTAAAAGACGGCCTTGTTAAAAGCGAATATGAAAACGAGAATCGCGTTCCTGCAGCAGAATTGGAGGATTTATAAGTCATGAGAAGAATCTTGTTGAAACGTATTCCGAGGGAGCTGAAAGCTAATTTCTTTCGCTATTTCTCTCTTTTTCTTCTTATCGTGTTCTGTCTTTTTATAGTCGTTTCGATAGTGGATGCTTCGGAGCGGATCATCGTGAGTACAAAGGAAAATCAGGCAGCTTCCCTTCTTGAGGACGGCCAGTTTACCGTTTTTACCAAGCTGACGGATGAGCAATTCAAAGATATAGAGGACAAGGGCGTTACGCTCGAAGCCCATTTTTCTTTCGATGCGCTGCTTGAAGACAAAACGACTTTAAGAATTTTTGCACAAAGAAAAAACATCGACCTCGTTACACTCGACGAAGGGCATATGCCTGAATCGATGGATGAGATCGTAATCGAGAAAAGATATGCGGCTTGCAACAACATAAAACTCGGGGATTTTGTCCGTATAGGCGACGAAAAGATGACTGTTACCGGTATCGGGTCGAGCGTCGATTATGATGCTCCCTACAGAAAACTTTCCGATGTGTCGATTGACAGCCGTTCTTTCGGAACCGCCTTTGTATCGGATGAAGGATATGAAAGACTCTTAATAAGCGGTGTTGGCGGAACACAGGACCTCACATATGCCTTCAGACTTAACGGTGCCATGACCGACAGCGAATTAAAAGACATGATAAAAGACTTTCCGTTTGATTACAAAAAAGTGGATGACCCTTATTATCAGGAACTTCTTTCGGATACCTACGGAAAGAAAGATGAGATCACCGGCGGTATCAACGATCTTGTGGACGGCGTTGAAGAATTAAAAGACGGCGTGGACGAGCTTAAAGACGGAACCGAAGAACTTAAAGACGGAATGGAGGAACTCTCCGACGGCGGCGAAGAACTGTATGACGGTACAAAGAAACTTTACGACGGTACAAAAGAGTTGGAAGACGGAGTCGGCGAACTTTATGACGGAGCCGGCGAACTCTATGACGGAGCCGTAAAACTTGAAAAAGGAATGATCCAATTAAATGACGGTATCGGAGTGGTACACAGTGGCGCCACACAGTTAAACGATGCATTAAATCAGATGTCTGTTGCAGCCGGTCCCATGCTGGGCCCTTCCATCGGAGGAATCGCAGGGGGCGCGGGAGATCTTGCCGGAGGTATTAATCAGGTATCCGGCGGAGCTGACGCCATAGGAGTGGGAACCGTTGAACTTAAAAACGGTATCGGTGAGTTAAAGGACGGTGTCGGTGAGTTAAAGGACGGGGCAAAAGAACTGTCTGACGGCGCAGGAGAACTTAAAGACGGTTCCAAGGAATTAAGCGACGGAATAAACGAAGCTTATGACGGATCAATCGAACTTGACGACGGTGTGGCGGAACTTAAAGACGGAGTGGATGAACTTTACGACGGCGTAAAAGATCTTAAGGAACAGTCTGACGAGATGCTTGAAAAGTTCTTTGACAAGTCCCCGGACAACATAACGGCATTTATGCTCAAAGCAGATAACATCAGGATCGGAGGCGCAGCAGGGGACGTTGAGATAGATCGCTACGTCGGCATGATGGCGGGAGTCATCGTAATGGTTCTTTTTACCTATGTGCTTTCGGTGTTCGTTATACACCAGATAAAATCGGAGAGCAGCGTTATCGGTGCACTCTATTCATTGGGAGTAAGGAAAAAAGAACTCGTGCGACACTATATAACACTTCCGACCATCGTTTGTTTCTTGGGCGGTCTTGCGGGCGGACTTCTCGGAATGAGCAGTTTCGGAAGCGATGTCATGATGGCGGATTCTTTTGAATACTTTTCGCTTCCCTGGGCAAAGCCGTATGTTCCGAACTATCTGCTGGTTTATGCGTTTGTAATGCCCCCGGTGGTTTCGGCAATAGTAAATTTCCTGGTCATCAACAAAAACCTCTCAAGAACGCCGCTTTCGCTTCTAAGAAACGAGCAAAAGGTTCCGAGAGGAAAGAATGTTAAACTGGGGAGATTCAAGTTCCTTACCATGTATCAGATAAGACAGCTTCTTAGGGAAACAAGGACGGCAGTCACCGTATTTTTCGGAATGGCGATATCGCTTATGATATTTATGCTCGGGATGGATTGCTATGTTCTTTGCGAGAGTGCGGGAAGACTTAACTCAGAAGACGTAAGATATCAATATATGTATACATACAAATATCCCACCAAAGAAGTGCCCGACGGTGGCGAAGCCGTATACATTGAGACGCTTAAAAAAGAACAGTACGGATACAATCTTGATATTACGCTCATGGGCATTGATGACGATAATCCGTACTTTGACGTAAAGACGGTAAAAGGAAAGAATAAGATAGTGGCCTCCGATGCCATTACCGCACGTTACGGTGTGGGAATAGGCGACAAGATAATCTTTTCCGATACCGCCAACGATATTGACTATGCTTTCACGATCGAAAAAGTCGTCCCTTATTCCGTCGGACTTACGGCATTTATGGACATCGACAGTATGCGCGAACTGTTCGGAGAAGACGACGACCACTATAATGCGGTGCTTTCGAAGCACGAACTTGACATAGATGAGGGAAGGCTTTATTCGGTAACATCAAAGGCAGACATAGACAATGCGTCCGGAATATTCCTCGATCTCATGAGGGGGATGTTCACTGTCCTCATCGTAGCAAGTATTATAGTATTCTGCCTTGTCATGTACCTCATGATGTCGGTCATGGTGGACAGAGCGGGATTCGGAATTTCGCTTCTTAAGATATTCGGATATCGAAAAAAGGAGATCAAAAAACTGTACCTTGACGGAAACAGGATGATCATAATTCTCGGAGCAGTAATAGGCGTCCCGGTCGCAAAACTTGCAATGGATAAGCTCTTCCCAATCTTTGTGGCAAATGTCGGCTGCGCATTGCACCTTGAATTCAGGCCGATCTATTATGTAATGATTTTTGCATCAATCTATTTATGCTATGCGGTGATCAATCTGTTCTTAATGAGAAAACTGGGTAAAGTAAGCCAGGCAGAAGTGCTTAAAAATCGAGAATAACAAAATAATAAAAAAGATGTTGACATCTCAAATTAAATTGTGTACAATATAATCACAAACAATCAAACGCGATTTAATTGCACACAACAGATTCGGGAAGTTTGCCGGTTAAAAGGAACACACAGAGTCTCACTCGTATCGTGTTACAGTCAGATCGCTACATCCAAACAGGAGGTTTCAGCATGAACTTATATGATTTTAAAGTTATGACACGTAAAGGCGAGGAAGTATCACTTGAAGAGTACAAAGGAAAAGTTGTCTTGGTGGTAAATACGGCTACAGGCTGCGGATTTACTCCTCAGTATACCGATCTTCAGAAAATATATGACGAACTTCACGACAAGGGGCTTGAAATTCTTGATTTCCCTTGCAACCAGTTCGGAAATCAGGCTCCCGAGGGAGACGAAGAGATCCATACATTCTGTACCGGACGCTTCGGCATTAAGTTCCCTCAGTTTGCAAAAATTGATGTTAACGGCGAGAACGCGATACCGTTATTTAAGTGGATCACCGAGAATACAAAGTTCGAAGGATTCGACGGCCCCGCAAAACTGGTTCTTTCACCTATTGTAAAAAAGATGGATAAGGATTATAAAGAAAACGGTAATATCAAATGGAACTTCACAAAGATCCTCATTAACAGGGAAGGCGAGATCGTAGGACGTTTTGAACCTACCGCATCCATGGACGATCTTAAAGAAGCTATCAAAAAGGAACTGTAATGGCTGATAAATACGATTCTTTAAAACTTGAAAACCAATTATGCTTTCCGCTTTACGCATGCGCCAAAGAAGTGGTAAAACGCTATAAGCCGTTTCTTGATAAGATCGACTTAACATATACGCAGTACATAGCCATGATGGTCATGTGGGAGCATAAAAGCGTGAACGTTAAAGAGCTCGGCGAATATCTTTTCCTCGATTCGGGGACGCTGACTCCGCTTCTTAAGACGCTTGAGAAAAAAGGTTTTGTTACCAGGGAACGTTCCAAAGAAGATGAGCGTAATCTTATCGTCAAAGTTACCGACAAGGGGCTTAAGTTAAGAGATGAAGCAGTAAAAGTTCCTATGGAAATGTCGGGATGCATCAAGTTTGAAAAAGAAGACGCTGCGCAGTTATACAGACTGTTGCATAAAATGCTTGATAATTTTGAATGATTGAAAATTAGTTTATAAGCACACTAAAGGCAAAGAGCGGGATGACCGTTCTTTGCCTTTATATTTTTGTAAGCTTTATTTTGTGTTGACAAATTAGCAATGGGTAACTATAATGCAAATCGGAGGTTAGCAGAAACTAACTTTCAGCAATAAAACGGAAGCAGAGGTTACTGATATGATGCCTTTGGCACTTGCCGACGCAGGCGAAGAGAATATTGTCAAAAAGGTCGGAGGAAATCCGGAAGTCAAGCAACACCTTGAAAATCTCGGATTTGTTGTCGGAGCGGCAGTCACCGTTATAACTTCCATGGGCGGGAACGTGATCGTAAACATAAAGGAATCACGCGTAGCCATAAGCAGCGAAATGGCAATGAAGATAATGATCTGAAATGCAATCGCGCAACTGTTTTGAAAGGATGAGAAGATGAAGACATTAAAAGAAGTCAAAGTCGGCGAGACTGCCAAAGTTGTTAAACTTCACGGCGAAGGCGCCATCAAGAGAAGGATCATGGACATGGGACTTACAAAGGGCGTTGAAGTCTATGTAAGAAAAGTAGCTCCTCTCGGAGATCCGGTAGAGATCACGGTAAGAGATTACGAGCTTTCGATAAGAAAGGCCGATGCAGAAATGGTGGAAGTGGAATAGTACGAAAAGCACTATTTTTTTGAATGACGGTTACCTCGAGGTAACCATATGGAAAGGAAAAGAAAATGAGTATCAGAATTGCTCTGGCAGGAAACCCAAACAGCGGTAAGACGACACTTTTCAACGCACTTACCGGATCAAATCAGTTCGTCGGCAACTGGCCCGGCGTTACGGTAGAAAAAAAGGAAGGTAAGTTAAAGAAAAACAATGACGTGATCATCACCGACCTCCCCGGAATCTATTCACTTTCTCCGTACACACTCGAGGAAGTTGTTGCAAGAAATTATCTTATAAGCGAACGTCCCGATGCGATCTTAAATATCGTAGACGGAACAAACCTTGAGCGTAACCTTTATCTTACTACTCAGCTTACAGAGCTGGGCATCCCGGTAGTCATCGCGATCAACATGATGGATGTTGTAAAAAAGAACGGTGACAGCATCAATACCGAAGAACTTTCAAGACAGCTCGGATGCAGGATAATAGAGATATCCGCTCTTAAAGAGACGGGAATCTTTGAGGCTGCCGAGGCGGCTGTAGCGGAAGCAAAGGGAAAGAAGCCCGTGCCCAGACATTCTTTCTCGGGAAGCGTTGAGCATGCGCTTGCGCATATTGAGGAAGTTACACTTCATAATCTTCCGGAAGAACAGCAGCGCTGGTATGCGATAAAACTTTTCGAACGTGATGAAAAGGTACTCGCACAGCTTAATCTTTCCAAGGATATAGTCGATCACATCGAAAACGACATTAAAGCTTGTGAAGAAGAAAACGATGATGACGCAGAATCGATCATCACCAATGAAAGATATGTATACATAGCATCGATCATCAAGTCATGCTACAAAAAGAAAAACAAAGGCGCTCTTACCACATCCGATAAGATCGACAAGATCGTTACCAACAGATGGTTAGGACTTCCAATCTTCGCAGCGATCATGTTTATCGTATATTGGATCGCAATGGTAGGTATCGGTGCAAGCGCAACCGACTGGGCAAACGACGGACTGTTCGGTGACGGATATCATTTGTTCGGCATCGGATCGGGAGCTTACAACGATGATGCGGAAGCGTACGGCGAAGCTTCTTTGATCGTTGACGGCTATGACGCATACGTGGAAGAAAACGGTGTTGCTCCCACCGGAGATTTCAGTTATGAGATTGAGGACGAAGAAACACTTGAGATAACAACGGCACTTGCAAGTATTAAAGATTACAACGAGGCTGTCGCAACTCTTGAAGAGATCGGCGACGAACCCGACCCCGCAGATTACGGTGTATGGGTACCCGGTGTTCCGGTGCTTTTTGAGAATCTCTTAAATGCACTTAACGTTTCCGAAGAGGGCGCAGGTGCGGTTGTAAGAGGACTTATCCTTGACGGTATAGTGGCCGGTGTCGGCGCAGTACTCGGATTCGTACCTCAGATGCTTGTGCTCTTCCTTATGCTTGCATTTTTGGAAGCCTGCGGTTATATGGCGCGAATCGCATTCGTACTCGACAGGATATTCAGAAAATTCGGACTTTCGGGTAAATCATTCATTCCCATGCTTGTCGGAACCGGTTGCGGTATTCCCGGTATCATGGCTTCACGTACGATCGAGAACGAACGTGACAGACGAATGACCATCATGACAACAACGTTTATCCCCTGCGGTGCCAAGGTTCCTTTCATCGCCATGATCGCAGGCGCGATCTTCGGAGGAAGCGCATGGATATCGACCGGAGCATACTTTATCGGTATGGCTTCGATCATCGTATCGGGTATAATTCTTAAAAAGACAAAGAGATTTTCGGGTGACCCCGCTCCTTTCGTAATGGAGCTTCCCGCATATCATATGCCCACATTAAAGAACGTTCTCAGATCCATGTGGGAGCGTGGATGGAGCTTCATAAAGAAAGCGGGAACGATCATCCTTCTTTCTACCATAGTTGTATGGTTTACATCCAACTTCGGATTTGCGGACGGCAGTTTCGGAATGCTTGAAGAAGACCAGCTCGATCTTTCAATACTTGCAAAGATCGGAAGCGCGATATGCTTCATATTTGCTCCTCTCGGATTTGGAAACTGGCAGGCAACGGTCGCTTCCATCACAGGACTTGTTGCCAAAGAAAACATCGTCGGAACGATGGGTGTTCTCTACGGAGGCGAGGGATATCTTTACGATACGCTTGCCGCAACATTCACATCGATCACAGGCTTTTCGTTCCTGGTATTCAATCTCCTTTGCGCACCCTGCTTCGCAGCGATCGGTGCTATCAAGCGTGAGATGAACAATGCCGGATGGACATGGTTCGCGATCGGTTATCAGTGCGGATTTGCTTATGTCATCGCTCTTATCATCAATCAGATTGGCGCGATCTTTACCGGAAATGCAAATGTTTTCGGAGTTATCGTGGCACTCGCTTTGATTGCAGGCATGATATATCTGCTTGTCCGTCCTTACAAAGAGTCCGTTACGCTTACCAAAAACGTAAGCGTTAAATAACGGCAAAGTACTTATTTGTCAAAGGAGATTACTAATGGCAGCTTATATTTCGGCCAATGCCGGCACATTCATTGCGATCATAATACTTGTTTTGATAGTAGCCTTGATCATTGTAAGTCTTATAAGGGACAAAAAGAAAGGCAACTCCTCCTGCGGCTGCGGCTGTTCAAACTGCGCTATGGCGGGTGCTTGTCACAAGCCTGTAAAAAAACAGTAATTTCCGTATATAACTTTTACTCTCTCAAAGATCGTCCGGACCTTGTGTCCGGGCGATTTTTGTGCTTAATAGGTACCCTATTAAGCACAATGCTCCGCATGGATGCGCACTCGCGCGTACGGAAGATGTTGCTTACGCAACCGCGCTTGGCGCGAGCGTATTGCAAGCAATACGCTTTTTTTAAAATTTACTCTATTATTAGCAATAGTTGCGATGACAAGAGCGAATAATGAGGAGTATAGTAATTGAAAAGTGCCAAAAGGCAAGTATGAAATTTAAGGAGAAAACGGATGAGACGACCCAACGAAAGAAAACCTCTTGTTAAAAATATTTACACGGCAGACCCTTCAGCGCATGTGTTTGACGGAAAGATATACATCTATCCTTCTCATGACGTTGAGCATGACTGTCCCGACGATGATGACGGAGATCAGTACATAATGGAAGACTACCACATCCTTTCCATGGACAACCTTGATGCTCCCTGCGTAGACAACGGTCTTGCACTGTCTCAGGACGATGTTCCGTGGGTAAGCAAGCAGATGTGGGCTCCCGATGCGGTATTCGTAAACGGCAAGTACTATCTTGTTTTCCCTGCTAAAGATAAAGACGGGATCTTCAGAATAGGTGTTGCCGAGTCCGATTCGCCTGTAGGTCCTTTCAAACCTCAGGACAACTACATTCAGGGAAGCTACAGTATCGACCCCTGCGTGTTAAAAGACGACGACGGAAAGCTTTACTGCTACTACGGCGGACTTTGGGGCGGACAGCTTGAGATGTGGCAGTCCGGTAAGTTCAATCCCGACGAAAGACGTCCCGAAGGCGACGAGCCCGCTATAGGACCGATGTTTGCGGAATTTGCACAAAGCATGGACAAGTTCGTGACCGAGCCCAAGCACATTCAGATACTTGACGAGAACGGAAAGCCCATCACCGCAGGCGACGAAGACAGAAGATATTTCGAAGATCCCTGGACCTACAAATACAACGGAAAGTATTACTTCTCATACTCAACGGGAACAACTCACTATCTTTGCTACGCCGAAGGCGACAGCCCTGCAGGTCCTTTCACCTACAAGGGACGCATCATGGAGCCCGTTCTTGGCTGGACAACGCATCACTCGGTAGTTGAGATAAACGGCGAATGGTATCTTTTCTATCATGACTGCGAACTTTCCGGCGGCGTGACTCATGAAAGATGCGTTAAGTATACAAAACTTAACATTTCCGAAGACGGAACTATCGAAACTATCCATCCTTACGATTAAGGTTATCTTAATTTTGATTTTTTGGGTGGTAAAAAGATAATAATATGTTAAAATAGTCGCGGTGGTGTGTTTTGCGCCACCGCACATTTCATTTTAAGGAGTCAGACATGAAGAAGAATTTTGGTGCCATAGCACTTATCCTTGCGGCACTTCTTGCATTCGGCGCTTGCGGAAAGGAAGAAACACCCACTTCTGTGAGCATTGACGAGCCTCCGGTAGAAGAGGTTGTTTCATCTGTTGTTGAAAGCGTTGAAGAAGAGCCCGAACCCGAACCTGAACCCGAACCTGTTGTTATCGAGGTTCCCGAAGGAATGTATCGAAGCGAGCTTTCAAACCTGCCCATTTCGGAAGACTTAAAAGATCAGAGACCTATCGCAGTCATGGTCGACAACGAGTCAAAGGCATATCCTCACATCGGTCTTAATAATGCCGATGTCGTTTACGAACTTATGAACTCTACCGCAAACGGTCGTGTTACCCGTCTTATGTGTCTTGTAAAAGACTGGAAGAACCTTGAACAGTTCGGATCGGTCAGAAGTACACGTCCCACCAATGTCATCATGGCAGCTGAGTGGAACGCCATCCTTGTTCACGACGGCGGTCCTTACTACATAAACGACTGGCTTGCAAAGCCTTGGGGTTCCAACCACTTATCCGGCGGTTTCGCCCGTTACACCAACGGTAAGAACTGGGAGTACACCGAGTACGTAACCAGCCAGGAATACTACAACGCAGATCAGGGCAAGTCTTATCCCGGCCTTATCGATCGTATCGCAAGCGCAGGATATTCGGAGACTTACAACGATTACTATCAGGGACAGCACTTTGAATTTGTTGATGTTGACGCCGATTACTCAGATCACGGCTCAAAGATCGAGGCAAAGGAGATCGACCTTCCTTATCCTCACAACTCTTCAAAGCTTATCTACAACGAAGAGACCCAGACTTACGATTACTACTGCTACGGCGACGCTCACATAGATCCGCTTGACGGAAACAAAGTAATGAGCTTCAAGAACCTCATTCTTTACAGTGTTGATTATTCCGTATACGATGAGCACGGATATCTCATCTACAACTGTATCGGAGCAGGCGACAAGGGATATTTCATCTCCAATGGTGTCGGCATTCCGATCCACTGGGCAAAACCCGGCGAAGATCAGCAGACCATCTACTACGATCTTGAGAAGGGTGGTCCCATCAAGTTAAATACCGGTAAGACATACATCACCATGGTTCCTTCGGACGTATGGGATGATGTGGTATATAAGTAAAAAGAAAAAACTTCGGCTTCGCGTACTTTGCGCGAGGCCGTTTTTTCTTTGTGCCCTTTTGAAGTAAGCCCAAAGGCAAAAACGTGAGCAGAAATTCTTTAATAGTTTTTTCTTTGTACCGCCTTATGATATAATGATTGCTGACAGTTAAAAA
>JAILEQ010000048.1 GCA_024687305.1 Lachnospiraceae bacterium
GGCGTTCCCGCATCGGAAACAACGGCGATGTTCTTACCTTCTTTTAGTTCACCCACAAGCCTGTCCACGGTTTTTTCTTCATTGAACTTGTGGTTTGAAGTCTGCGGTGTTTTTATATCAAAATGATTAAGAAGTTTTAAAGTGTTTCTGGTGTCCTCCGCGGCGATGAGATCGACAAAACGCAGTGTTTCCACGGCTCTTGGGCTCATTTCGGACAGATTTCCGATCGGAGTTGCCACCACATACAAAGTTCCCGACATTAATAAAATCCTCTCAATTTCTTAATTACTTTTCGGCTCAAATGAGATAATATAAAAAAGACATGTCAATTATAGCAGAAAATCGGAGGGATATACACTATGGCAAATATGGTAATGCGCTTTCCGGGGGGACGCCCCAAAACACTTACCTTAAGTTACGACGACGGTGTCGAGCAGGACGAGAAGCTCATTGAGATCGTGGAAAAGTATGGTCTTAAAGGAACATTCAATCTAAACAGCGGATGTTTTCCTCCGGAAGACGTAACTTACGCGCCGGGCACCATTCACAGACGTATGCCTTTTAACCGCGCAAAAGCAGCTTATGCAAAGAGCAGCTGGGAAATAGCGGCACACGCTTATACGCACCCTTCGCTTGTCGGGCTTCCCGGCAACATTGCGACAGACGAAATCCTTCGTGACCGCAAGGAACTCGAGGATAAGTTCACCACGATCGTAAGAGGGTTTGCATATCCTTACGGTGCATACGACGATACATGCGTAGAAATCCTTAAAAACTGCGGCATCTGCTACGCAAGAACGGTTGAGGCCACACATGATTTTCACTTACCCAAGGACTGGCTGAGATTAAAGGCCACATGCCACCACAACGATCCCGAGCTTATGAATCTTGCAAAGAGATTTGTTGATACGAAGAATTGGTGGGATCCGATGTTCTTTTATCTTTGGGGCCACAGCTACGAGTTTGAAGCGGACGACAACTGGAACGTTATTGAAGATTTTGCAAAGCTCGTAAGCGGAAAAGATGACATCTGGTACGCGACCAACATTGAAATATACGATTACTGCAACGCATTTGATCAGCTGATATTCAACACTGCAATGACGGTATGCCAGAACCCTACCTCAAGGGATGTCTGGTTTGCGTACGGCGACAAAGAGGTACACGTACCTGCCGGACGCACCGTATCTTTCTGATGTAAACATCAGAAAGATGGAGGATGCGCACTCGCGCGAAGTGTAGTTGTTGTCTTTGGCAACCGCGCTCGGCGCAAAGCATTTCGCAAGCGAAATGCTATTTATACAAGGAGGAAAATCTTAATGAAAATACTTGTAACGGGCGGAGCGGGCTTTATAGGTTCGCATACCGTAGTGGAACTCATCAATGCCGGCCACGAGCCTGTGGTCATCGACAATCTGTCGAACGCAAGCGCCGAATCGCTTAACAGAGTGAAAAAGATAACCGGCAAAGACGTAACTTTCTATAAAGCCGACATTCGCGACGGCGCCGCACTTTCGGACATACTGGACAAAGAAAAAGTTGACGCCTGCATTCACTTCGCGGGCCTCAAGGCAGTCGGCGAATCGGTGGCAAAGCCCTGGGAATATTACGACAACAACATAGCGGGAACACTCACACTTGTGGATGCGCTTAAAAAGCACGGCGCAAAGAACATAATATTTTCTTCGTCGGCAACCGTTTACGGCGATCCGGCATTCGTGCCCATCACCGAGGAATGCCCCAAGGGAAGCTGCACCAACCCTTACGGATGGACAAAGTCGATGCTTGAGCAGATACTTTCCGACATTCAGAAGGCCGATCCTTCCTGGAACGTGATCCTGCTTAGATATTTCAATCCGATCGGAGCTCATAAATCGGGCCTCATCGGAGAAAACCCCAACGGTATTCCCAACAACCTCATGCCCTACATTACGCAGGTTGCGGTCGGAAAGAGAGAAAAGCTCACCGTATTCGGTAACGATTACGACACTCACGACGGCACGGGCGTAAGAGACTACATTCACGTAGTCGATCTTGCAAAAGGACATGTTCTTGCGCTTAAGAAGATCGAAGAAAACGCAGGACTTAAGATATACAATCTCGGAACGGGCGTCGGATACAGCGTTCTCGATATAGTAAAGAATTTCGAAGAAGCGACCGGAGTCAAGATCCCTTATGTGATCGGCGAGCGTCGCCCCGGCGATATCGCAACATGCTACGCTTCCGCAAAGAAGGCCGAAGAGGAACTTGGCTGGAAAGCCGAGTACGGCATAAAAGAAATGTGCGAGGACTCCTGGAGATTCCAGAAGAACAACCCCGCGGGATATTAAAAAACCGATACCAAAGAGCAGGTCATGTACCTGTTCTTTTTTTGTGCCGGAATATATTGACTCTGCCCTTGGGACATAGTTTACGATTTAATTAATCGGAAAAAGGAGCGGACATGAAGGTACTTAAACGACTGATGGCGGCAAACAGGATATGGCTTACGGCAGCTTTTCTTACAGTGTTCTTATCGATAACGGTCCGATTTTACTGGACCGTGCGGATCGGTATGATAGCCGATGCCATAGTAAGCCGCAAAAAAATAGAGCTTAGCTTCATGCTTGTCATGTTTGCGGTTCTCATTGTTTCCTGTCTTTTTGAATATCTGACGGGGATCATCGGAAAGTACGCAGCGGAAAGGATGGGCCATACTCTCAGGATGGACTATGCCGAAGGGCTCCTTAACAAAGATACCTCAGGACAGGTGGGCTTTCACGAGGCGATGTCGAAAGCCCAAAACGAGCTGACTGCTTCGTCGGAAGGCTTAAGCGGGGCCTTTGATGTGGTGGAGCAGTTTTTGTCGGGGACACTCGCTCTTATTTTTTTAATGATCGAAAATCCAAGGTTCACTCTTATCGTAACGGGCCCAATGATATTGGTGGTCGCACTTGTGAACCGCATAGGCAAAAATCTTCCCGGCCTTGTAAACGCAGCCATGGACAAAAAGACAAAAAACAACAAGACCGCCTACACGATCATCTCAAATTTCGAGGCGGTAAAGGTCTTCGGTGCGGAAGAGTTTTTTGCAAAGAAGTTCAAAGACGAGCTTGAAGAATGGGGAAGGCTTGAAACGAAGAAAGAACGCATAAGCGCCCTCACCAACTCATTCTCGGGCATATTGAGCCGACTTCCGCTGCTGATCCTTTTCGGAGTGGGGGCATTGCT
>JAILEQ010000065.1 GCA_024687305.1 Lachnospiraceae bacterium
CCTTCAAAGCCCTTAAGATACCAGGTCAGATGTTTTCTCATTTCGCGTATTCCGATGTACTCGCCCTTATAATCAAGCATCATCTCCGCCTGCCTTAGTATCACATCCTTAATTTCCTTGGAAGATGGCTTGGTTACAGGCTGTCCCGCAAGATACTCATTCACTTCTCTGAATATGAACGGATTGCCTTCCGCGCCTCGACCTATCATGATTGCGTCACAGCCGGTCTCGTCAAACATGGCTTTTGCGCTTGCTCCGTCAATAACGTCACCGTTTCCGATCACGGGGATCGATACGGCTTCTTTTACCGCTTTTATGATGCTCCAATCGGCCTTTCCGGCGTAATACTGTTCTCTTGTACGTCCGTGAACCGCAATGGCTGCCGCACCGCCCTCTTCGGCCGCACGAGCCACTTCGACGGCATTTACATGCGCCTCGTCAAAGCCTTTTCTTATCTTTACTGTAACGGGCTTTGAGATCGCCCCTGAGATTTCTTTTACTATCTCATAAACCAGCTTCGGCTCTTTCATAAGATATGAGCCTTCATGGTTATTAACTACCTTTGGGACCGGACATCCCATGTTTATGTCAAGAACCGCGAACGGTCTGTCTTCTATTCGCTTTGCGATCTCTGCCATGAGTTTCGGATCGTTTCCGAAAAGCTGGAGTGATACGGGTGCCTCGCCTTCGTGGATCTTAAGCAGCGTTTCGGTGTTTTTGTTGTTGTAATGAACTGCTTTTGCGGAGATCATCTCCATGCAGACCATTCCAGCGCCGTATTCGGAGCACAGTAAGCGAAATGGCAGGTCTGAAACTCCTGCCATCGGTGCCAAGATTATGTTGTCTTTTAAAGAAACATTTCCTATCTGCAATATCTTCTCCGCCCGCTTTACGGGTTAAATCATTACTTAGCGTTCTTTTCGTAGATGAAACGAAGCCCGTCGAGAGTGAGCGATGCATCGTAAACATCGATCATATCGGTCTCATCGGAAATGAGCCTGCCGAGTCCGCCCGTTGATACGACTTTTAAGTTGTCAAATCCGCTTTCTTCTTTAACGCATTTGATTATGTATTCCGTCTGACCAATCTGGCCGTACACAAGGCCGGCCTGCATGGAGGATATGGTCTCCTGTGCAAGTATCGACTTAGGTTTCTTTATCTCGATCTCCGGAAGCTTAGCGGTGTCGTTCCAAAGCGCTTTGGCCGAGATCTTAATGCCCGGAGCGGTTATACCTGCGGTAAATTCGCCCTTGTCGTTCACAAGATCGTATGTGGTAGCCGTGCCGAAATCAAGCACCAGAACGGGGCCGCCGTACTTTTCGTAGGCGCCGACCGCATCGACAATTCTGTCTGCGCCGATCTCACGCGGATTTTCGCTCACTATCCTGATACCGGTCTTGGTGCCGGGTCCGACGACCATCGGCTTAACCTTTATGTATTTGGCAACTGCGCCGGTAAGCGCGTGCATAAGATTGGGCACAACGCTTGCGATGATCGCCCCGGATATTTTTTCTGCGGGAACACCGTTGTTGGCAAGAAGTGCCGTTATCATCATTCCGTATTCATCGGAAGTACGCGATACGTTTGACATCATTCGAAATGTCGTAACAAGCTCGGTCTTTTTGTAGACTCCGAAAGTGATATTTGTATTTCCAACATCAATTACAAGGATCATCTCATTCCTCTTCCATCAATTTACTAAGATCTTCTTTTAACACAAACGCGCGGTAGTAAAGGTTTAACGACTCCAGAAACTCCTGCCTCGTCGCACGGATCTTGCTTACAAGAAGCCCGGCTGCGATGTCGTCGTACAAAAAGTCGTCGTCCGCCGCCTGCGTAGTAAACTTAAGTTCCCCGTCTTCGTCGAAACCTATCGCAAAAATGCCACCGACTTCTTCGGTAAAAAGAACACAGATTATCTTAAGTTCATCTTTCACCGACTCGGGCATTTTCTCGAACATCGGGTTTAAGTAATATTTTTCTTCGTACGCATTTGCAGCACAAATAACCGTTTCATCCATTATTTGTTAAACTCCTCGGAAAGTGTCGCCGCCATAACGGCTTTGATGGTGTGCATACGGTTCTCTGCCTCGTCAAATACAAGGCTCTGAGGGGACTCAAACACCTCGTCGGTTACTTCCATCTCGGTACGGCCAAACTTCTCGCCCATTTCCTTGCCGATCTGAGTCTTGAGGTCATGATATGCGGGCAGGCAATGAAGAAATACCGCCTTCGGGCCTGCATTGTCCATGATCGCTTTGTTGACCTGATAAGGCGAGAGTGCACGGATACGCTCATCCCAGACTGCTACAGGCTCACCCATCGATACCCATACGTCGGTGTAGATAACATCAATATCCTTTGTGCCTTCAAAAGCATCTTCGGTGAGTCTTATGCTTCCGCCCGTAGTTTTTGCGATCTCCTCGCACTGTGCTACAAGCGCGGGATCGGGGAAGTAATTTTTGTTGGAGCATGCAGTAAAATGCATACCCATTTTTGCGCATGTTACCATGAGCGAGTTTGCCATGTTGTAACGCGCATCGCCCATATATGTAAGCTTTATTCCTTTGGTATGTCCGAAATGCTCCTGGATGGTCAAAAGATCCGCCAGCATCTGGGTGGGATGAAACTCGTTCGTTAAGCCGTTCCATACGGGCACGGTAGCATAACATGCAAGTTCCTCAACGATCGACTGCTCGAAACCTCTGTACTCGATACCGTCAAACATGCGGCTTAAAACACGCGCTGTATCGGCAATGCTTTCTTTTTTACCTATCTGAGAACTTGCGGGCTCAAGATATGTGGAACCCATTCCGAGATCATTTGCGGCAACCTCAAAAGAACACCTTGTACGTGTACTCGTCTTTTCAAAGATGAGTGCAACATTCTTTCCGCGAAGCTTGTCAACGGGTTCGCCCGCTTTCTTTTTGGCTTTGAGGTCTGCCGCAAGATCAACGAGACCCTGAATCTCTTCGGGTGTGTAATCAAGTAATTTCAAAAAATCGCGTCCATATAAATTCATACCATTTCTCCTTAATAAAATACATGATGTCCGATGACATAACCTTCTTTCGTGCCGACACGTCTGAAGTGTGTCATATCGCCTACGTTAGTGTATCCGTTAAGTGCTTCGATCGCGGCCTGTACACATATCTGCTTGGGTCCGTTGTTGTAAACTCTGGACAAAGAACCCGTTTTTGCAGGTGTGAACTGACCCGAAGCATATATTACATCGTAAACCGTCGAAGGATATGCGCCGCTTCTGACACGGTTCATTACGACCGCACCGACCGCCAGCATGCCTTCATAGGGTTCTCCGCCCGCCTCACACTGGATGAGGGCGCCGAGTAATCTTTGTATGTTCTCGTCCGACTGCATCGATTCACGCTGTCTGATGAGCGCAAGTCGTGCTTCTTCTTCGAGACGTTTTCTTTCTTTGATCATTGCCATGGTTTCGCCGTGATCGACTTCGAATTTGATCTTAACGCTCGAAGTGGGAACAAATCCGTTCTCATCGCCGTAAGCGACCTCGACCCATCGCGATTCGCCGTCGTTTACCACTTCTGCAATGGCATTCTGACTCATGATACCGAGTATAGGTGCATTGTAGTAGGGTGCAGATCTGACATATACCGCAGTATCGGTCACAAGCGCGTTCACGAAACCTACATCTCTGGCAAGTTCTTCGGCCTCTTCGTCAAAAAGAAGAAACTCATTGCTTGCCCAGCCTACGAGTTCACCCGTTTCAATAAGGCTCCACTCTTCGCCTCGCTCCAGCACCTTGCCGCCGCAGTCTTTGTATATCTTTCCGACTATCTCCGACTCGATGTCCGCTTTTGCACGTACGTGAAGCGCCGATTTAACGTTGGCCATTACAAGATTCGAGCTTTCGGTGTCGGGAACTTCTTCCTCGACCTCTATGCCGAGCTTGTCGCTCGACTCATCGTTGTAAGCGTGAGAATCAAAAACGACCATCGCTCCTACGCTCTCGTCTCTTAATATCTTGGAGGCGGGATCGGCGTATGCGTTAAGTGAGAAAAGACCGATGAGCCCCGCTGCCGCGATGACTGCGATAAGGCTTTTAAGCGTTCTTTGTCTCTTCGCCTCGTAACCAAGAAGCGACGCGCTAACTGCCGCATTTAACGATTCAAGTTTTCCTTCCATCGGGATCTTGATAAGCGTGTCGGCTTTGCCGGACAGTTCGTCGCTTAAGCCGTTTCCTTCATTCCCGATAAAAAACGCTGTACCTTTAATAAAGTCTTCCTCCCAAAATGTTCTTTTGCCCTTAAGATGGGCAGCGTAACATTTAATATTGCAAGCATGAAGCTTTTTTACGACAGCGTTTAAGTCCTCCGCATATACGAAAGGCTCTCTGAACAGGGCTCCCATTGTCGCTCTTACGACCTTGGGGCTAAAGATGTCCACGGTGTCTTTGCTCATAATTACCGCATCGACTCCGGCGCCTTCGGCGGTCCTTATTATGGTCCCGAGATTTCCCGGGTCCTGGATCGTTTCAAGCACAAGATAAAGCCCGCCCTCTTTAATGAGGCTGTCAAGGTCGTGCTCTTGCATCTTAACGATCGCAAGCACACCCTGAGCCGTTACCGTGTCGCTCACCTTCCTGAAAATGTCGTCTTTTAAGACCTCTGTGTGCAATGAGTCAAGACGTTTCTTTGTACCGGGGTCCGGATCGAGGTTTTCCGATACAAATACCGTTTCGATGAGTGCGTCGGGGACCTCCGAAAAGCCTCTTAAGCCTTCAACCACAAAGACACCCTCTTCTCTCCGGTACTTTGCACTCTTTAAAAGCTTCGCTATTCTTTTAACCTGTTTATTGTCACAAGATACTATCATACACTTTCATTTCTTGAAAGAAGGCGGCTTACCTCGTACTGGTAAGGATTGATCGTCTTCTCCATTGCAAGTGCTTCGTCGATATCGTAATCGACAAATTCACCGTTACGATAACATACCGCACGCATAGTTTTGCCTGCCGCAAGTATATCTGCGGCATATGCTCCCATTATCGAAGCATAATATCTGTCTTTACATGTGGGGCTTCCGCCACGCTGCATGTAACCGAGGATCGTTGCTCTTGTCTCGATACCCGTTGCGGCTTCGATACGACGTGCCATGGATGTCGAGTGGCCAATGCCTTCCGCGTTGATGATAAGGTGATGTGTCTTACCCTTTTTCCTGTTCGCGATTATGTTGTTAACAAGCGTCTGCTCGTTAAAATCGTACTTTTCGGGAAGAAGAACGTCCTCCGCACCGCACGCAACACCGCACCAGAGTGCAATGTAACCTGCGTTTCGTCCCATAACTTCGATGATGGAGCATCTCTCATGCGACGAAGATGTATCTCTTACCTTATCGATCGCTTCCATCGCGGTATTGATGGCCGTATCAAATCCGATCGTATAGTCGGTGCAGGCAATATCAAGGTCGATCGTTCCGGGGATACCGATCGTGTTGATGCCGTGCTTTGCAAGCGCCTGAGCACCTCTGTAGGAACCGTCGCCACCTATGACAACAAGTCCGTCGATGCCATGCTTTCTGCATATCTCAGCGGCACGCGCCTGAACTTCCTCTTCTTTAAACTCAAGGCAGCGCGCCGTACCGAGTATGGTACCTCCGCGTTGGATGATATCGGATACGGAATGAGCTTCCATATCAACTATCTCCTCATTGAGTAACCCCATATAACCTTTCTTTATACCCTTAACCTTAAGACCACTATTGAGCGACTTTCTGACTACGGCTCTTATCGCCGCGTTCATTCCGGGGGCGTCGCCTCCGCTTGTAAGTACACCTACGGTTTTAATCTCGCTTGACATACACATGTCCTCCGTTTATGAAAGAGTAATATTATCGCTACCGTAAAGAGTTTTGAGTCTTTCGGTAAAATCCGAATCCGCATTTACGGAAAGTGAAGGTCCCAGGTCCTTCATGGCGTGTTCTTTGTTTAAATATATCCAGACTCTGTCACGCCCGTCACTTTCTTTTAAAACCTTTTCAAGGTCATCATAGGCAGAAAGAAACGTCTCCTTATCAGGGAAGTTTATCCAAAGCTTCTTAGGAATGTCGCCAAATCCCACAAGCTCATCCAATATGAGTTTGCCGTCTTTGTCTTCCTCGACGCTCACTCTTCCCTTTATGAAAACCTTCATATCTTCCACGAGGTCCCTTGAATACTTTTCGTAAAACTTGGGGAAGACTATGACTTCCACGGAACCTATAAGGTCTTCGAGCGTTATGAACGCCATTGCCTTGTTCTGCTTGGTATATTTGATCGTCTTTCCCGTTATGATGCCGCCGATGGTGACTCTCTTGCCGTCCTCGATCGCAACAGCATTGGTGTCGGGGTCTAAGAAGAAATCGCCCGCCGTAGCGGTAATGTTCTTCTCCCAAAGTTTCTTGTATTCATCGAGCGGATGGCCCGATACATATATGCCCAACACTTCTTTTTCAAAAGAAAGTTTTGTCGCTTTATTGTATTCGCCGACATCCGGAAGTGTTTCCTTAAAGTCCTCTTTTTGTCCGTCATCGGCAAAATCAAACAATGTCATCTGGCCCGCCATGGAGTGCTTTTTGTCCGAAGAGATGCTGTCCATGATCTGAACGTAGATGCTCATGTACTGCTTTCTGGTGCCTCCGAGCGAATCGAAACAGCCTGCCTTTATAAAGTTCTCCATCGCACGCTTGTTAAAGTCGTGGTCGGCCATTCTTGTCACGAAATCCGTAACGTTTTTATAGGGGCCGCGAAGTTTTCTTTCTTCCACAAGGCCTTCGATCACAGGTCGTCCGACGCTCTTTATCGCTGTGAGCGCATACTCGATGGCGCCGTTTGAGACCGAGAAATTCTCCTCGCCCGAGTTGATGTCGGGAGCGAGTATCTTTATGCCCATTGAGCGACACACCTGAATATACTCCGACACTTTGCCCGCGTTGTCAATAACCGAGGTCATGAGGGAGGCCATAAATTCAACCGGATGGTAGTATTTAAGGTACGCCGTCTGGTACGAAACCACCGCATAGCAAGCCGCGTGGGACTTGTTGAATGCGTACTTTGCGAAGTCCATCATGTTGTCGTATATCTTGCCCGCGATCTCCTCGCTTATGCCCTTTGAAAGACAGCCGGGGACGTTCTCCTCTTTGTTACCGTACATGAAGTTCGCACGCTCGACTTCCATGACATGCTGTTTCTTTTTACTCATGGCACGTCTTACGAGGTCTGATCGGCCAAGCGTATAGCCGCCGAGGTCGCGCACGATCTGCATAACCTGCTCCTGGTAGACTATACAGCCGTATGTCGGCTCCAGGATAGGCTTAAGCTCGGGAGTCAGATACGTTACGTTCGCGCTGTTTTCCTTGCCCTTTATGTACTGCGGAATGAAGTCCATCGGGCCGGGACGGTACAAAGAAATACCTGCGATTATATCTTCAAGCGACTGAGGGCGAAGCTCCTTCATGAAAGATTTCATGCCCGCCGATTCAAGCTGGAACACGCCTTCTGTACGGCCCGTTCCTATATAATCGAGCACCTTTTTGTCGTTGTAATCTATGTTGTCTATGTCGATGCGCTTTCCGGTGGATCTCTCGATAAGGTCGAGCGCATCTTTTATTACCGTAAGAGTTCTCAGGCCCAAGAAGTCCATCTTTAAAAGGCCAAGTTCTTCGAGCGTCGTCATTACGAACTGCGTCGTGATGGAACCGTCGGCGCCTCTTTGAAGCGGAACGTATTCTTCGGCAGCCTTTGGACAGATCAAAACTCCGGCGGCATGCATCGACGTATGCCTCGGAAGTCCCTCGAGGCGCATGCTCATGTCGATGAGATACTTAACCTCGTCGTCCGTTTCGTAAAGCGTGCGAAGCTCGGGGTTCATCGTGAGTGCCTTCTCGAGCGTGATGTTAAGCTCGTTAGGGATCATCTTTGCGATCTGGTCGGCTCTCTGATAAGGCATGTCGAGAACTCTCGCCACATCTCTTATGACACCTTTTGCTGCGAGCGTGCCGAACGTTACGATCTGGACAACCTTTTCGGGGCCGTACTTTCGGCTTACGTAATCTATTACTTCCTGGCGGCGTTCATAGCAAAAATCGATATCAATATCGGGCATGGACACACGCTCGGGATTTAAGAATCGCTCAAACAGCAGGTTGTAACGGATAGGATCGATGTTCGTGATGTGAAGACAGTACGAAACTATACTTCCCGCCGCCGAACCACGTCCCGGGCCTACCGGAATGCCGTGCTCTCTTGAATAGTTGATAAAATCCCACACTATAAGGAAATAATCAACGTATCCCATTTTCTTTATAACGCCAAGCTCGTAATCAAGTCTTTCGCGAAGTTCATCGACTCTGTCGGGATATCTTTCCTTAAGTCCGTCGTCGCAAAGCTTGTTAAGATAAGTCCATGAATCGTACCCTGCGGGCACCTCGAAATGAGGAAGCTTTGTGACGCCGAATTCGATCTC
>JAILEQ010000111.1 GCA_024687305.1 Lachnospiraceae bacterium
ACATCGTTCATGACCTCGATGGAAGAAACGGTTTCTTCGGCGACGCCCATAAGGTTGTCTGCTTTAGCATTTACGCTTGCGACGATGTCGGCAAGTTTGGCAGATTCGGAAATAAGCTGCCCGATGGTAGTCCTGATATCGCTGTTGTTCTTGTTACTGTCATCGGCGGTAAGCTTTGAACTCTCGGCGAGCTTCTTGATCTCTTCCGCAACTACCGCAAAGCCTCTGCCCGCTTCGCCCGCACGTGCGGCCTCAATGGAAGCGTTAAGTGCCAGAAGATTGGTCTGTGACGATACTGCGATGACATCGGTATTGTTCTTCTCGAGTTTTTCCAGATACCCTTCTATTATCGCAAGTACGCGGTTAAATTCCGAAGCGATATTGTCTACGTTGGACATCTCGCCCGAAATACCGTTGGTGGATTCGGCATTGTGAGTGCTTGCAGTTTCTATCTGATTAAGAGACTCTTTTAAGATCTTGAAGTTCTCGCTTATCTCGTCTGCGAGTCTGTCCTTCCTAAGTCTCATATCTTCCTGCGTCTTCTCTACTTCTTCTTTTAAGAAAATCGCTCTGTCTTTTTCTTCGTACGCACGGTCCTTAATGTAATGAACACAGTTGTGATGATGGTTAAATCCGTTGTGGATCGCGATCGCCATTTCTCTGCAGGAATCGTATCCGCAGCATCCGCAATCGATGTGCTGCTTTTCGTACGTATCTTTATTCATCGTAGCGTAGATCGCATTGATCTCCGATTCGGACGGCATACTGATCGCACAGTCTTTGCTTCTGTCGGTATATTTTCTGAGGAAATCGTTAAGATCGAGATTCTCAAACTGCTTGTTTAAGCAAGCAAGTCTCTTTTCTTTCGATGCTTTCCTTCCCCATGCCGATCTTCCGGACTCGTTCTTGCTTTCGGCTTTGATCTTCTGGATAGCCATGAAGACTTCTTCGTCCATGTTTCTTCGTACTTCCGTGCCGGGTCCGTAGAGACAGCCGTTCGTACAGTTAAGAGCGTCAACAAAAAGATAAGGAGTCTTGTTTGACTTTATCTTGTCTTTGTTTCTGCGAAGATACTCGTACATATGGTGCTCGCCTTCCATCTGGCGAACAAGAGCATCTTCTCCGAGAAGCCAGTATACGTTTTCTTTAAGTCCGCCGGGCATGGGATATATCGATCCGAGTCCGTATTCGATCTCGTCTTTATAAGGAGTTGCTCCGCTTACGGGATGCTCCTTTAAATATTTGACCAGATGCGAGAACGTAAGATTATATGAAACGTATCCGCGATTGTTAGGATCGTCGATCTCGTTTTTCTTGGCTATACAGGGGCTTATGAACGCAAGCTTATCGGTAACCTTCATATACTTGTTGACATATATTGCCGAACACATCATAGGCGACTGAACCGGCATGAGTTTGTCTATAAGTTCGGGCATATAGCGTTCAATATAACCGACTACCGCGGGACAGGGCTGTGAAATTCCGCCGTAAAAGCTGTTCTCGGTAATATATTTGATATATCCCCACGTCGTTATATCGGCGCCAAACGATACGCTTATGAAGCGGTTAACGCCAAGCTTCTTTAACATGCCCAGATACATCTCGTATTCTTTGGGGTAGTTGGCCAAAAATGCCGGCGCTATAAGGACAGATATCTTCACACCTTTGCTAAGATCGTCAAAGAACCTCTCCACATCATCCACATACTCTCTTGCGTGATGTTCACATGCATCCAGGCAGGCACCGCAGGCTATACACCTCTTGGGATCGACATCGATTATGTTGTCTTTTTCTTTCTGAACGGCTACATTGGCACCCATACTGCTGCAGACTTTTATGCATCGATTACAGCCTATACAGTTATCGTTTGTTTTTACGAGACCCATTATATTCCTCCTGTGCATTCCAAGCCAAAGTACTACGGTACTTTAATATACGCAACAAGCGTAACAGACAATTAAACGGTTATGCAACGGTAAATAATTGCGGAACTCAAAGGACAAATATGTTATATGTAAAAGATAATTAAGTAAAAAGAAAAAAGGCCCGTAAAACGAGCCTTTGTCGATCAATACTTCTATTTCGCGGGGCATCCGCCGCAGCCTCCGCAACCGGCGAAACTTGAATCGGAAAAATCGGTAAGTGAAGATAAGAGACAAACCGCATGAGCCGCGATGCCCTCTCCGACTCCCGTAAAACCAAGCCCCTCTTCGGTAGTCGCTTTTACATTCACAAGCGATACAGGAATACGAAGCGCTCCGGCGATTTTTTCGCGCATCGCATCTATATGAGGGCGCATCTTCGGTGCCTGTGCGATTATCGTCGTGTCGATATTGTCGACTACATATAAGTTACTTTCAAGAATATCTCCCACTTTTTCCAGCAGTTTGATACTGTCTGCATCTTTATACGCGGGATCGTTATCGGGAAAATGAAGTCCGATGTCTCCAAGTCCCGCAGCGCCAAGCAGCGCATCCATTATCGCGTGTGTCAGAACATCCGCATCGGAATGTCCGAGAAGTCCCTTCTCAAACTCAATATCCACGCCGCCTATTATCAGTTTTCTTCCTTCAACAAGTTTATGAACATCGTACCCGTGTCCAATACGCATATATCCCTCCTGTTACATCCTCTCAGGTGCCTCGAAACCGAGCATGTCGATGCACGCTTCAAGAACGTTCTTTGTAAAGTTGATGAGCGCTATGAATTCGCCTTTTCTTGCCTCGTTTTCTTCGGACAGTATCTTCGTCTCATGATAGAAAGAGTTGAACGCGTTCGCGAGGTCGTAGATAAACGCACATACTCTGTGAGGTGCAAGTTCCGCTGCCGCGCCTTCCATAGTCTGGGACAAAGAAGCCAATACCTTCATAAGGTCCTTTTGCGAAGCATTTACGGGTGTTCCGATCTTAAGTGTCGAAAGATCGCCACCCTGCTCTTTATATTTTGAAATGATCGATTTTATACGAACGATCGTGTAAAGGATGTAAGGGCCGGTGTTTCCTTCAAAGGAAATGAACCTGTCAACATCAAATACATAATCCTTTACTGCCTGATTTGAAAGATCGCCGTACAAAAGTGCCGAAAGACCTACGATATCGGCCGTCTTTCTGGCTTCGACATCATCGATGTTCTTATTTTCTTTGATCTTTTCGTACATCTTATCCTGAATGTCTTTTATAAGATATTCAAGACGCATAACGCCGCCGTCACGTGTTTTAAAAGGCTTTCCGTCCTTACCGTTCATGGTACCGAAACCGATATGCGAAAGCGTTACCTTGTCCGATACAAGACCTGCCTTTAAAGCAGCCCTGAACACCTGCTCGAAATAAAGATCCTGACGTTTGTCGGTGATATAGATCATCTGGTCGGGATCGTACTTGATCACACGCTCTTTTATGGTTGCAAGGTCGGTCGTGTTGTAAAGGCTTGCGCCGTCGGACTTAACAACTATGCACGGAGGTATCTCCTTGGTATCGGTATCTTTCTTAACGTCTATTACTATAGCGCCGTCACTTTCGTAAGCGACTCCGCTTTCTTTCATCTCCTTTACCATATCGGGGATGAGATACTGAACCGTACTCTCGCCGTTCCAGAGATCGAACTCGACATTAAGCTTTTCGTAAATGCGCTTCATATCGTTTACGGAAACGTTCATTATGTGATCCCACAATGCGCGATATCCGCGAACGCCGTTCTGAAGTTTAAGCGTTGCCTCCAGTGCCCTTGCTTTGTAATCGGGATCTTCTTTGCTTTTTGCCGAAGCTGTGGGATATATCTCTTCAAGATCGGCTACCGTGAACGGAGGCTCCTTTGGATATTCTCCGGTGTAGGATTCGTCAAAGTAGGGGAGGTCGGGCTTGCGCTCTCTTAATTCGGTCATTACAAGGCCCATGGGAGTTCCCCAGTCACCCATATGAACGTCGCCGATGACTTTGTGACCCATGAACTTAAGTATCCTTTTTATGCTCTCGCCTATGATCGCAGGGCGAAGATGACCTACATGAAGAGCTTTTGCCACGTTCGGTCCGCCGTAATCGACTATTATCGTTTCGCTCTTCGGAAGATCGATCCCGAATTTATCGCTCTCGGACATCTTTACCACATAATCGGCCAAAAAGGCGGGGCTTAGGTTCATATTGATAAATCCGGGCATAACTGCTTCAACGGATTCAAATACCCGGCTTTCCTTAAGTGCATCCGAAACCGCATTGGCTATGTTTATGGGTGCGCATTTACACTCTTTTGCCAAAGCCATTGCTCCGTTACACTGATATTCGCAAAGGTCGGGGCGGTTCGATACCGAAACTCTTCCCGCTTCACGCTTATATCCCGCTTTTTCAAAAGCATCCATTACCTCTTTCGAGATAAGATCGAGTAACTTTTCCATTTTTTTCTCCTGTATCAATAAAGTTCAACTCGTGCCGAAAATGGCACGAGTCTGTTATTCTTCTTTACCATCACGCATAGAATACGGACATCCGCAGAAATTTTGCCTGTACAATCCGTATTTCTTTGACAGTTCAATACTTTGTTTGTATCCGTCATGTTTCTTGAAATCGGACGGAAGATATTTTACACCGATCTCCTTTTCGATTTCAAAACCGATGGTGTTTATAAGCTCTGCATTCTTTAAAGGGCTTATTGTAAGCGTTGTTCCAAAGTAGTCGGCGTTCAGCTCTTTTGCTTTAAGCGCCGCTTCTTTAAGCCTTAACCTAAAGCACTTTTCACAGCGTTTCCCGCCTTCTTTCTCGCTCTCAAGACCCTTCACTTCGCTTAAGAACTTTTCGCTCTCAAAATTGCCGCCGATGAATTCGATATCGGCTTCTTTGTACTCCTCTTTCAAAGTCTCGATCAGCCGCTTTAACTCATTTTCCCGCTTTTCATACTCATCTTTGTTGAGGATGTTGGGATTGTAATAATAATCCTTTATCTTTATTTTGTTATGAAGAAAAGTGAGGCAATAACTTGAACAGGGAGCGCAACAGGAATGAAGCAGGATCGTCTTCTCTCTTGCGCCCTCTTTATCAAGTTCTTCTTCGCAAAGCTTTGCGTAATTTGTTTTGTTCATTTATTTAAAGTACTCTACGCCGGATTCAAATATCTTGATATCCTGTTCGCCGTAAATGTTGATCGCAACACCGTCGGCACGTCTTTCGGAGTGTGCCATCTTACCGAGGCATCTTCCGTCGGCACTTGTGATACCTTCGATCGCTTCGTAGGAACCGTTGATATTGTATTCCTCGTCCATTGAAACATTTCCGTCGGGATCGCAGTATCTTGTTGCAACCTGTCCGTTGGCAAAGAGCTTGTCGAGCCACTCCTTGTTTGCAACGAAACGACCTTCGCCGTGTGATGCGGGGTTAACGTATGTCTTTCCAAGTTCGGCCTTCATAAGCCAGGGAGACTTATTCGAGCAAACCTTGATATATGCCATCTTCGAGATGTGACGGTTGATCGTGTTGAACGTAAGTGTCGGTGAATCGGATGTCTGGCTTATTATCTCACCGTAAGGAACGAGTCCGAGTTTGATGAGTGCCTGGAATCCGTTACATATACCGAGTGCAAGACCGTCACGCTCGTTTAGAAGCTTCATGACCTCTTCTTTGATCTTCTCGTTCTTAAATGCGGTAGCAAAGAATTTTGCACTTCCGTCGGGTTCATCACCTGCGGAGAAACCGCCGGGGAACATGATTATCTGTGCCGAATTGATGTCGCTTGCAAAAGCGTCAACCGATTCTCTTATGTCTTCGGCGCTTAAATTCTTAAATACTCTTACCTTTACATCTGCACCGGCTCTTTCGAATGCCTTTAAGCTGTCGTACTCACAGTTCGTACCGGGGAATACCGGGATAAATACCGTGGGGCGTGCGACTTTATTTTTGCAGACATATACCGAATCCGCTCTGTAAAGCTTGTCCTCAAGTTTTTCCGTACCCTTGTATGCCTTTGTGGGGAATATTTTCTCAAGGGGCTTCTTCCATGTATCGAGCGCTTCGGCTCCGGTAACGGTCTCATTCTTATACGAGAAGCATCCGTCGGAATTGATCACACCGATATAGTCATAGTCGATGCCGATCGCTTCGGTATCAGCCTTTGTCATTTCAAGTATTATATCGCCGATGTTGTTTTCAAAGAGTTCTTCAAGGTCCAGCTCATCGTTAAATCTGACTCCGAGTCTGTTACCGAATGCCATCTTTGCAACGCTTACGGCTATACCCTTTGCGTCGAGAGTATAAGCGGCTTTTACTCTGCCTTCACCGATAAGTCTGTGCACTTCGTTAAACATATCCAAAGTGCTCTCATAGTTGGGCATGTCATATTCGTCGCGTTCGATTGAAAATCTTACGAGAACGTCTCCCGCTTCTTTAAGTTCGGGAGTTACGACATCGCTTTCTTTGGCCACATCTACGGCAAAAGAAACAAGTGTCGGAGGAACGTCTATATCGTTGAACGTGCCGGACATGGAGTCCTTACCGCCGATGGACGGAAGTCCGAAACCGATCTGTGCGTCATATGCACCGAGCAATGCTGCGAAAGGCTGGCTCCAACGCTTGGGATCTTCGGTCATACGTCTGAAGTATTCCTGGAAAGTAAATCTTATCTTGTTAACATCACCGCCTGATGCCGCAATCTTTGACATGGAAGAAAGAACGGCATATACGGCACCGTGATACGGCGACCACTTTGAAAGGAAAGGATCGAAGCCGTAGCTCATCATCGTAACGGCATCGCATTTTCCTTCAAGTACGGGAAGCTTTGCGATCATCGTCTGAGTCTCGGTAAGCTGTGTAACACCGCCGTAAGGCATCGTTACGGTACCTGCACCGATCGATGAGTCAAACATCTCAACCAGGCCCTTCTGCGAACATTCGTTGAGATCTTTGAGGGAAGCCTTAAGTGCATCGGAAAAGCTTTCTTTGTCCAGTGCTGCCTCAACATCCTTTATAGCGATCTTATCAAAGTAGTTGTCATTTTCATCGGGCATCTCAACACAAACGGAAGTTTCCTGATGAGCGCCGTTTGTATCAAGGAAGGCTCTCGAAAGATCGACGATCTTCTTGCCTCTCCAGTTAAGTACAAGTCTGGGCTCCTTTGTAACCGTAGCAACTTTAACGGCCTCAAGGTTTTCCTGAGCGGCATATTCAAGGAAGAGGTCCGCATCTTTGGGGTCTACCACAACAGCCATTCTTTCCTGCGATTCGGAGATCGCAAGCTCGGTTCCGTCAAGACCCGCATACTTCTTGGGTACAAGGTCGAGATTTACCGTAAGACCGTCGGCAAGCTCACCGATCGCAACCGAAACACCGCCTGCACCGAAGTCGTTACACTTCTTGATAAGCTTGGTAACCTCGGGACGTCTGAAGAGACGCTGTATCTTACGTTCTGTGGGAGCGTTACCCTTCTGAACCTCTGCGCCGCATGTCTCGATAGACGCTTCGGTATGTACTTTCGATGAACCGGTTGCACCGCCGCAGCCGTCACGTCCGGTACGTCCGCCGAGCAATATGATGATGTCGCCGGGATCGGAAGTCTCTCTTATTACGTTCCTTCTGGGAGCAGCGCCCATAACGGCACCGATCTCCATTCTCTTTGCAACGTAATCGGGATGATATATCTCTTTTACATAGCCTGTGGCAAGTCCGATCTGGTTACCGTACGACGAATAACCGGCAGCGGCTCCTTTTACAAGCTTCTTCTGGCTTAATTTGCCTTTTAATGTTTCGTTGACCGGAACAGTCGGATCGGCTGCACCTGTAATACGCATCGCCTGATATACGTAAGATCTTCCTGAAAGGGGATCTCTGATCGCACCTCCGAGGCACGTTGCGGCACCACCGAAAGGCTCGATCTCCGTGGGGTGGTTATGTGTTTCGTTCTTAAAGCTTACAAGCCATTCCTCTTCGACTCCGTTCACTTCCACGGGTACTACGATCGAGCAGGCGTTTATCTCGTCGGACTTTTCCATATCCTCGAGTTTTCCGTCCTTTTTAAGCTTTCTCATAGCGATGAGCGCAAGGTCCATAAGACATACAAATTTATCGGGACGATCTTTGAATATCTCCGCTCTCGTATCAAGATAGCTCTGGTATGAAGTTTCGATGGGAGTCTTGAAAAATCCGTCTTCGAACTCGACCTTTGTAAGCTCTGTCGAGAATGTCGTATGTCTGCAGTGATCCGACCAGTAAGTGTCCAGAACTCTTATCTCTGTCATGGAAGGATCTCTGTCTTCTTCGTTCTTAAAGTAGTTCTGTATATGAAGAAAATCCTTAAAGGTCATTGCAAGTCCGAGTGACTTGTAAAGTTCCTTTAATCTGTCTTCGGGCATATCCTTGAATCCGTCGAAGATGATAACGTCGTCGGGCTCCGCAAATTCGGTAACGAGTGTATCGGGCTTTTCAAGTCCGGTCTCTCTTGAATCTACGGGGTTGATCGCATTCTTCTTAATACGGTCGAACTCATCGTCGGTTACGTTTCCGCTTATTACATAAGTAACGGCCGTCTTTATGACGGGAGTCTCATCTTCTTTTAAGAACTGTATACACTGAACGGCCGAGTCGGCACGCTGATCGAACTGTCCGGGTAAAAACTCCACCGAGAACACTCTGTCACCGGGATTGAGTTTAAGCTCTTCGTAATAAATGTCGTCTACCGGCGGCTCGCTGAAAACGGTCGTTGCGGCAAGAGCGAACACTTCGTCGGATATGTTCTCAACATCGTATCTGATGAGAACTCTTACGTCCGATACGGATGTGATTCCCAAAAATCCCGCGATCTCCTCTTTGAACTCTTTTGCTTTGACCGCAAAAGGCTGTTTCTTTTCTACGTAAATTCTGCGTACATTGCCCATTTTGAAATGGTGCTCCTTTCACTCTCCATATATTGATCAAATCGGTCAAAATCCCGATTTTACATTCTTAAAAGCCTACATAATTAAATCCGAAGATGACTCTTCGGATTTTGGCTGTTTATTCATCACCCGACAACAGACCGCTCATGATGAACAAAAGCTCGTTGTCGATATCCGCCTCGGTGATACCGTATGTACTGGCGGCTATCTTAAGACCTTCTATGACGTACATTATATTACGCGCCGCACCGTTTGGATCTTCACAGTAAAACTCGCCGTTCTCGGTTCCGTTTTCGATAAGATGCGTAAGGACATCCACGGCGGCATCAAACTTCGCCTTTTCTTCGCTGCACGATTCGCCTTTGGCATGCTTTACGAACAGATACTCATATAATGCAACGCTTAAACTGTCTTTCTTTAAAAGAAGTTCCTTCTTTTGCTCTTTTAAAAAGATGGCAAGAATGTCACCGGCCGTCGCATCTTTACGGGTACGCGAAAAAACATCATCTCCCGCCGACGATTCGGCATCGATGATAGCCTTAAAGATCTGTTCTGTACTTTCAAAATATATGTAAAGACCGCCTCGGCTGATCTCACATGCTTCCACGATGTCCTTCATCGTGACGTCTTTATAACCTTTTTCGGAAAAAACCTTTTTTGCGGTATCGAGAATAAACTGTTTTTTTCGTGCCGCCTTGTCACTCATTTCAATTCCTCCTACGCCAGTGGTGCATCCCATATCTCAAGCAGACTTTTCATCTTCTTAAGTACTCTCAAATAGATCCCTTCGGTCACCCCCAAAGACCAAACGTTTCCTTTGACCATGCCGGACAATATGTACTTGGAAAGTATTCCGCAAAGTACATCACCGTCCTTAACACCGGCTTCATCTATCGCTTTCTTCTCATCTTCGACATCTCTTATAAAATGATGAGAATAAACATATACATAATTTTTGTCCATGAGACTTGTCGCATTCGCTTCATTCACAAACGAAAGAAGCGTTGAATCGTAAACGGGAAACGGTACGGATGTATTTGCCAGATTGTTGTCACTGTAAACCTTCGATACGCTCTCGCCGCTCTTTGATTCAAGCCAGGGAATATATTTAAGAAGCTTTTCTATGTCTCCTCTTATATCCGCTAAGTTGATCTCGCTCATTTGGTTTCCCCCGCTCTTTGATATGTATATATGCATATACAACCGCAAATTACCACGGTAAAATCATTTTAACATACTCACGCAAAAAGACAAGTCCGTCATGCCCATGTTTTGCGTATGTTTCAATGGAATTAAGAGATGCGATATGGTATGATTACTACTGATCAATTCTATCGGATAATGATTGGAGAAAAGACCATGGATCGAAAGAACATTTTAAACAGCGTATATAACGATTTCTTCGGTGAAAAGACCGTTAAAGAGATCATTAACGGCAGTGAAGACCTTCTAAAGCAAGGCGACCTTTTGACCAAGGAGATAGAACACCTCGAAGCGGCCGAAAGAGATCTTAAGAATACCGCTGCGGCTTTAAACGCGGAGACATTCGGCAATATCGGAAATACCGATGTGCCCGACGCGGCTTCTTTGGCCCCCGATGCATCGGGCGAAACTGAAGTTAAAGAGGAAGTAAAGGCCGAAGAAAAAACCGAAGAAAAGCCCGAAAAAGATCCGATGGAGGAACTTAACGAGCTCGTGGGACTCGATAAATTAAAAAAAGATGTCGAAGAGCTCACCAATCTCATGAGGTTAAACAAGCTGCGTAAAGAACGCGGCATGAAGAGTGTGGACATTTCAAAGCATCTTGTTTTCTCGGGCAATCCCGGTACAGGCAAAACGACCGTTGCCAGAATACTCGCCAAGCTTTACAAGCAGGAAGGCATACTTTCAAAAGGACAGCTCGTTGAGGTCGACCGCTCGGGACTTGTTGCCGGATACGTCGGCCAGACTGCGATCAAAACACAGGAAAAGATTCAGGAAGCCATGGGAGGCATACTCTTTATAGATGAAGCTTACTCTTTGGTAAAAGAAGGTCAGGATTACGGTCAGGAAGCGATAGATACGATCTTAAAGGCCATGGAGGACAACCGCGAAGATTTCGTGGTGATAGTCGCAGGTTATCCCGATCTTATGCAGACCTTTATAAACTCCAACCCCGGTCTTCGCTCCAGATTCAACAAATACTTTTTCTTTGAGGATTACAGCCCCGAAGAACTTAAAAAGATCTTTGATATTTATCTTAAGAAGAACGAATACACGCTTTCGGACGAGGCCCGTCAGATCGTGGACAAGCATATCGAGGAAATGGTAGCAAACAAAGACTCAAACTTTGCAAACGCCAGAGAAGTCAGAAACTACTTTGAAAAGATCATCAACAGACAGGCTTCGAGAGTCGTTACGTTAAAAGACGCCACAAACGACGAGATCGGGCTTATCACTCCCGACGATCTGAAATTCGGCGATGAAGTGTTCCGCTGGGCATTCATCGGCACGGGTACACTCGCAAACTTCGTGGGCGATGAGCTTGCAAAGAGCGAAAAGCACGACATTGCGGCAGTTTACTCTCACACTCCCGAAAAGTGCAAAGCATTTGCGGACAAATATCAGGCAAAAGCTTATTCGAGCGCAAAAGAAGCCATTACCGCTTCGGACGTTGACGGAGTGTATATAGTAACTCCTCACAATTCGCACTACGAATATGCCAAACTCGCTTTGGAACTTAAAAAGCCCGTTTTGCTTGAAAAGCCCTTTACCGTTAAAGCCTCTGAAACCAAAGAACTCTTTGAACTTGCCAAAGAAAAAGATACGTACATTGTGGAAGCTATGTGGACATGGTTTGCGGATGTTGCGAATTATGTGAAATTCTGGTATGACTGCGGACTCTTCGGAAAGATCACAAAAGTTCACGTAGATTACCGTTGTGACGGAAGAAACTACGCCGCAAGAGTTACCGATCCTCAAAAAGCCGGCGGAGCCATACTCGATATAGGCGTTTATGCTCTCACGTATCTATACAGAATATTCGGAAAGCCCGAGAGCATGATCTGCGAAGGAAGGCTTGCCAACGAAATAGACGAAGGCGAAGAGATCACTCTTACGTTCAAAAACGACATTAAGGCATCCTGCTCGATATGCTGCGTCGATCCCGAATTCAAAGAGCAGGTGATAATAGAAGGCACGAATGCATCGGTTGTCGTTCCCGTTTTCCACTATGCAAACGAAGTCACTCTCAAGAGAGTCGGAGAAGACGATATAACCGTCAAAGCCGACGGCTCTTACTTAAACGAATTTACTCGCGTAGCCGGTGAGATAAAGAAAGGACTTAAGACAAGCGAATATGTTCCACCAAAAGCTACCATAGAAGTCATGGAACTGATAGATGAATGCAGAAAGCAGATGAATCTCGTTTATCCTTTCGAAAAATAAAAATATCAAAAAAGATCGAAGTGCACATCACTTCGATCTTTTTATTATTTTGCTTTCTTGGCTCCCATTGAACCTCTTTCAATGAATTGAGGCCGCAACATCGTCTTGCTTATGGATACGTTGTTGATAAGAGAGTTAAGTGTAAAGTAAGCACACTTTCCAAGTTCCAGTCTGTCCTGCCTTATCGTAGTAAGCCCCGGCTTCAATTCGGAAGCGATGGGCAGATCATCGAAACCTACAACGCTTATGTCTCTCGGGATCTTAAGCTTAAGCTGTGCACATACATCATAAACACCCGATGCGATAAGATCGTTACCGCAAAGGATTGCGGTAGCTCCCGCTTCTATCATTGAGGGAACGTGGAATCTTGCACTGTCGGCTACGTAATAACCGTAAGCGGTAAGTTCCGGCTCGAGTTTAAGTCCGACGTTTTTGATGCCCGATTCATATGCTGCCTGTCTTTGATCCGAAACCCATGAATTGGGTGAACCGTTCAAAAATGCTATCTTTCTGTGACCGAGATCGTAAAGATCTTTTATTGCGCGCTCAATGCCTTCAACGGAATCGGTTCCCACATATCCGACATTTTGATTGAGCGGAACGTAGTTATCCAGTAAAGCCGTGGGAATAACCGTCTTGGCGATCTGGCTCATCCACTCGTCTTTTAACGCAAAACCCATGGCAAAGGCACCGGAATAACCGTGCATGAGCATATATGTATCGTATTTCTCATGATTCTGAAGTCTGGCGCTCACGTTCACAACATTGACGCCCCAATTGTCTCTGTAGGCCATCTGTCTGAACCCAAGAATAAGATCGTGACCGAAGTCTTCCGGGCGCTCAAACTTCATGTTCTCAACGAAAATGACAAGCTTCTTATGCTCTTCTTTTCTCATTTTCTTGGTACGATATCCCAGCTCTACAGCTGTATCGAGCACCTGTCTTCTGAGTTCCTCACTTATATCGGGTGCACCGTTAAGACCTTTTGATACGGTACTTAAGGCTACCCCCAATCTATCAGCTATGTCTTTGATCGTTGCCATAATTCTTACTCCATAACCCCGACGTCTGTGCCGAAACCGGATTGTATACCGAATATTGGGGCACACAACAATTTAATCCGTTACATTAATAAAGTATATACAAGATTGTAAGCTATTTCAACGTTTTTTCGTAAATTTTAGTTACTATTCGCAGACCATAAAAATATGTATACCCGTTTGTGTGCTTGCACACTTAAACAGGTATACATATTTTTATGGACACTGCGAAGCAGTGGCTCCCACCGAATGAGTAATCTTAGCACGTAGTGCGGGAAAGCATGCGCAGCATGCGGGATTACGAATTTGATGGAAGTCTGCAAATAAAAATACGTGGAGCGCTATTTCTATCGCATATCGCTTGCGATATGCGGCGCCGAGCGCGGTTGCCGAAGGCAACAATTTCATCTCGCGCTCGTGCGCATCCTTCGGAGAACTATGTTCTATCGCATATCGCTTGCGATATGCGGCGCCGAGTGCGGTTGCCGAAGGCAACAATTTCATCTCGCGCTCGTGCGCATCCTTCGGAGAACTATGTACATTTCGTTCATGAGATGTACATAGTAAGAGAGCTCATCCATAGGATGAGCTCTCTTAGTAAAAGGGGAATTTTATTTGGAATGCAATAAGTAACTTTTACTTACAAGTAGATAATATCATATTACCGTGAAAATCATAACACTATTTTGAGGAAAAATAATATTATTTTGCGATAAAGCGTTTTTTCTAAACTATTTTACCCCCCTTGGGTACTTAAAGGCCATTGAAAACAGTGGTTTTTTTATTTTCCCTCGATAAATCTCCTGTGAGTGATTATCTCTTCCGGAACAGAAACACCCGATGAGTTAAGTTTCTGGATCACATTATCGAGATGATGGAGCTTCTGCGCGAGCTTAACATCGAAATGATCGAACATTTCCTTAAACAGCGGATTGGCAGCCATCTTCTTCCTTAACTCATAAGAGAAAGGACAATAAGTACACATAATACCGCGTGCGATCTTGTTAAGTCTGGGAGAGCCCGAACCCTCGTAGATCACCCATGTTATATAATCTCTTACGAACATTTCCTTGAAAGAGTTCTTGGCCTTTACGAGACTTGTTTTGATCTTCTCTTTTGCTTCCTGAGAAAGATCGTTGTTCTTTCTGTAGAACTGCACATAGTCAAAGTATTCGCTCGTAAGCGACTTATCGGTCACATCGTTCCAGCGTGCGCCCTGTATTCTCTTGCAAAGTTCCCATCTGAACTCACCGACGAGTCTGGTGAACGACGTAATGAGTTCTTCCTGATGGAATATGGAGATCACAAATCTTGCGGGCGTTGTACGCTTTCTTCCCTCTATCTCCTGCCACATAACGGCTCTGGTACCGATATTGGGAGTGAGAATGATATCGGGCATAACTTCTACCGCAACCGTCTCCTTGGGTATGCCTGCGGCCTCGTTTGTATAAAGCGTTTCTCTGTAGAATGCACCGTAATCCACACTCTTTATCCTGTTTATCGTCTCCGCTATCGCATCGGGTGAAACAAGGCACGAAGAAAGCGGTTTGATGATATTGTGCTCGCTGAATACGGGGCAGAATATCGAAAGTCGACCGAACGTGACTTTGTTGACCATCGGGAACATATTCTCAAGTTCGAAGTTGAGTCTTTCGTCGGGATCTTTGGCAAGCCTTACCTCATCGTCTGCGGTGATCTTCCCCTGAACCTTGAGTTCATGGAGTTTTGCGAGATAATCCATATCGAACTCGTTGCGGCTGGGATCTTTTTCGAGATTGTATATGCTCTTTAACCACTCATAAGAGGTATAGATCCCGTGTTCTTTGTCCCCGTTGAACGAACCGGCGAGATTGTAGATATAGTTTGCATTTTCGGCGCCTGCAAGTTCCTCGTCAACGTAACCGAAGTTAAGGAACATCTTTATGATCGTCGGCGGCTTGTATTCCTGAAGACTCATTCTGAATACATCGGCATATATCTCATAAAATGCTTTTGAAAGAGCAAGTCTTAACGATCTGGCGTCGTCTTCGGTGGAAGTCTTATCGGAAAGCTTCTTGTACTTTGTAATAAGAAGTCTGAAATTGTTCGCTTTCTCATCGTCTATTCCGCCGTATTCCAAAATAACGTCAAGCGAATTGGAAAGTTCTTTTGCGGCCTTCGGATCTAACGCCTCATCCTGCGACTGTTCGGGTGCACCTACCATGGTCTGCATCTTTGTGCGATATGCCGATACACGCTCGTAAACCGTATCGGTGCTTAAAACCGGATGAGCCTTTATTATCTCTATAATCTGATCGATGAGTTTTTTGAGAAGGTCTGCATCGGGAGACGAAGGTTTTAATCTGAAAAGAAGCGCGGTATATAAATCGAACATATCGATCCCGTTTTCCTGCATGAAAATGCTCATCTTCTCGCCGTAATAATCGTTCATAGCCTCGATCACCGAGAAGGTGGAATGGATATCGATACTTGTCTTATTCAAAAAGCCCGTTACATATGCGGGGAAATCATAAAAACAGCTCTTAAGATCGGCGGGAAATTCGCGAAACGATGCATAATAACCTAACATCCATTCGTTTATATCCTCATCGAGATTAAGTTCCGTAAATGAATCGAATTGAGGAAGCGAACGCGCAATGATATTGTTCTTTGCGCAAATGCTCATATATTTATCATAAAATTCAAGACTTTGGGAATAGATCTTTGAACAGTTGTCCTTGGCTCTTGCATATTGCGTTAAGATGAGCAATACCTGATTTACCATCGAATTGTACATCATTCCCGCAATCTCTTTATTTGTACGCAGAAGTTCCTTTAACTGTGCCGTAGATTTGCAGGGAAAAGAAACCAGTGAAACCGGTGTGTCGACAACATATGTAAAGAAATTGGAATCAAAAGCCACATCACACAGTCCGATGACATCGCCCTTTTTAAGAAGCAATTCGCCGCCCGAGAACTTAGCTTTAACGGTTCCTTTCGTAATTATGTGTAATGAAGTGAATAATTGTCCTTCATTTGCAATAATAAACCCCGATTCTAACTCTTTAGCCGCCATGTAACCCTCCGATGTGAGTAAAAAACTCACAAGCCCTTAGGCCTGCACTTCTATTATACATTATTCAGGAAAATGTTCAAGGAAACCTGTTCGCTTTGTACTTCAAAGCAAACAGGCCGCTTCACGGAATGCTTTTCATTTTTTGCTTGTCAATCAAAAACTACTATGCTATAATCCTCTTTGTTGTGATTCCTAGGGGCATAACGTCAAGCGAGGTGACAATTGCTTTGTGAACTACCAAAGCAATTGCGGAACACCTTCGGCGCAGAAACGCAATTAAAGCTTTGCGTTTCTGTCAAAAAAATTGTAAACAATTTTTTTGATTCCTAGGGGCATAGTTCAAAGGTAGAACAGTGGTCTCCAAAACCATCGATGTGGGTTCGATTCCTACTGCCCCTGCTAAAAAGCGTATCTTTGATGATACGCTTTTTCTTTTTGCATATTTAGTCTACTACTATCGTGGTCATGAAAGTTCTGAATTCGTATGCCACATCTCTTTCTTCGACCATATCAAGAACAGGTTCGTCGTCTATGTCGAAGTGGACTCTTCGGATGCCGGAGCTTCGGGGAGCATCGGTACCCGGACGTGCATGATATGTATTCCAGAGATAACCTTCGCGGTCCACTACAAAAGCGTTGTGACCGGTTCCGTACTCTCCTTCGACGCTTCTGGATGTAAGGAGAGGAAATCCTCTCTTTTTCCAGTTTGAAGGGACAAGAAGATCCTTTCCCTTTTCTATCTGCAAAAGTCCAACTACGTAAGACGTATCGACTGCAGCCGCGGAATATGTGATAAAGAGTCTGTCGTTTCTTTTTAATGCAAACGGCCCCTCTTCAACAAACGTATGATTGTTTGCCCAGCTGTAATCGGGTTTTGACAATATGACAGGCTCCGATGCGAGCTTGTAAGGTTCATCGGGATTAAGCTTTGCAATGTAAAGCCACGCCCCGAGATCCTTGGGAATGAACTGTCTTTGCGACCATATAACGTAAAACTCGCCGTCCCATTCAAACTCCGTCATATCAAGAGTGATCTCTTTGCCGGCTTCGCAAAGATCGCTGCCGTCAGCCTTTACTATGCGCCTGGGCTTTGTCCAGTCATCTTTGTTTATCGGATTGCCGCCGTGCTTAAGCTCCATGATACAGCTTTCTTCTTCAAAGAAAGGTCCCGGGGTTGCCGCATGGAAAATGTAGAGTTTTCCGTTTATAACATGAAACTCGGGTGCCCATAAAAGGCCGCCGAACTCAGGATAAGTATCGCTGTCCAATATAAGATGCTCGGGAGCGTTCACAAGCTCTTCGACACTCTCACCTTCTCTTATATAAAGAGTATGATTTCCGTCGGCATCGTTAGTCGCAATAAAATAATATTTTCCTTTCCAGAACCCGATACACGGATCGGCTCTGTCGGTAGCTATCGGAAATTCGAAATGAGGCACCTTGACAAAGCCCGTAACCTGATAAGCTCCCTTTTTGTTCCAGTCTACGTTGTGAAGATTCCACTCAATGTTCTTAAGCGCCGTACTCTTGTCGGAATATCTTGCAAGAACGCGGTAGTTGTTGAGTTCTTCGGGGCTGGAGGCTTTGATAGTGATCGGCGTCTCAAGATCTATATTCGTGATCGGGAGAAGTTTGTTCTTTAACTTATCTCCTATCACATCGGATACTCTTACAACACTTGCCGGTACACAGCCTTCTATATGTGAAAGATCGTAATCGTCAAAATCGGGCTCACACATTATGTCCATGGACTCGGTTCCGACCGTTTCGTATTCAAGAAAATCGTCGGTAGCATATGTGATAACTTTTCCGAGATCCTCGCCTTCGGGACCGCAGAGCTCGCATGAGACCAAAAATCTTCCGAATTCATTTTCGGAGATAACGGGCTTTTTAAGCGTTCTCGGATCGAGTGAACCGTCCTCGTTTTCGACAGCTTTGGCAAAAAGAACACCGCTGTTGTGATTTAAAGGATAAAACACTTTACCGTCATCCGAATAAGCAAAATGACAACTGTAAGCAAGCCGCTCATCGTAAAGCACATTGTCTATCGGTTTTCTGGTATAGCTTAATAAATACATTGCCCCTCCTATCTGAGTGCAAGCACCCTGTTATAGTCGTATCCTCTGTCGGGATCGATCGTTGACCGAACAAGTTCAAAGTAAACGACACCGTTCTTTTTTACATCAACGGTGATGCTCTCGGTTACCCTTTCGGAAGAGGTTAACGGCTTTGCTGCATCGCGAAGCATTTTTACTTCTTCCTTTGCAGGGTTGGCATGCTCTCCGAGATCATGCCACAATTTTAAAGGATTACATGTGTCCTCGTCGACTGTCTGGGTCAAAAGACTGTATTCACCCTTCTTGAAATCAAATTCTTTGGATATCTTCTTCTTTGAAGTATTCCATACAACACCCGCATATCCGTCTTTAGTCTTTACTACGACCGCGTCATCCTGCCTCAATATGCATTTCTCAGCTTTATCTTTAAGCTTTTTGAAGAAAGAAAACGTATAGAACGTAGGCTTGGGAATACAACCTGCGGCCACAAGACCGAATCCTCCGTGGAAAGGAGTATAAGGAACGCCCTGCTCCTCAAATACGTCACCGAATGTCCAATATGAGTACGATTCATTCACATCGCCCATGCGCGACAGTAGTCTCGCAAGATAAGCAGCATTAAAGTTCGTATCGTGAATGACACCGTAAGGAGTATAAGACGTGCTGAACTCCGTAATATGGATCGGAAGTCCTTTAAATTCCTTGTAGGAATCGATAATGTCTCTTGTGCTCTTAAGATTCTTAAATCCGTCTTCGGGATCGGACACGACATGATAATCGTAATGACCGACTCTTTCGGGAAATTCAACCGTATAATGATGTCTTGTAAAGAAATCGGGAACGATCTTGTTCTTGTGAAGATACTCACAAAAAGCCTTTATCCATTCCTCGTCGCGAACACCGCAAATTGCGGGACCGCCCACCTTAAACTCGTGGCTTATCTTCTTGATCGCTTCAAACGACTTCGTAAAGAGTTTGAAATACTCATTCATATCGGCGTCTTTCCAAAATCCCGGAAGATTTGGCTCATTCCAGACTTCGATCGGCCATGTCTTAACCTCATCGAATCCGTAGCGGTCTATGATATGTTCAAAGTATGCCTTAAGAAGGTTCTGCCAAAGTTTGTAATCCTTGGGAGGAGTCGTGTTTCCTTTCCAATAAAAAATCGTCTGCGTTCCGCTCGCAAGTTTCCCGGGCATAAATCCAAGTTCAATGAAAGGTCTTATATTCCTTTCAAGATATGAATCATAGATACGATCGAGATATGTAAAGTTATACTCTACCTTTGTCTTTCCGTTTTCTTCGTACTCACGATAGATGGCTACATCGTCACTGAAAAGTCCGTGACCTCTTATGTGCTTAAAACCTATCTCCTCCTGTACAAAAGAAAGCTCATCGAGATACTCTTTGCAAAGCGCAAGACCCGTTCTTCCGGTTCCTACGCAATAATCCACATTATTGTTAAATCTTATATTGGCACTGTCTTTTAATACTATCTTTTCCGCTGCCATATTTGATCCTCCGCCTGAGATGTTGATATCCTGTGATAACAAAATATAATAAATATCCCGCTTTTTCTTCTCAAAAAAAGCATTCTAATTCACATCTATTGCTTCATTTAGGTTTTTGACACCTATAAGTTCTATTCCGGGCACCTTCTTTATTGTCTCGTCTATGTTGCTTTTGGGTAAAATGCACCTTGTAAATCCAAGCTTTGCCGCTTCTCTTACCCTGCTTTCAGCGCGGCTTACCGCCCTTACTTCACCGCCCAAACCGACTTCTCCGAATATGACCGTTTTTTCGTCCACCGGCTTGTTTTTAAAAGAAGAAACGATTGCAAGAACCGTAGCCAGATCCAGGGCCGGTTCGTTGATCTTTAAACCTCCCGCGATGTTTATGTAAGCGTCCTGGTCTCCGATGTTGAGTCCTCCGCGTTTTTCGATAACGGCCATCAAAAGATTTACTCGATTGTTGTCCATTCCCGTGGCCTGACGCCTCGGGATACCGAAAGCACTCTTGCATACAAGCGCCTGTATCTCCACCATGATCGGACGTGTTCCTCCCATGGAGCAAGTAACGACACATCCGCTCGAATGCTCGTCACGACCGCTTAACATGAACTCGCTGGGATTGGGCACTTCCTTAAGACCGTCTTCGCGCATCTCAAAAACGCCTATCTCGTCCGTTGAACCGAATCGGTTCTTTACAGCTCTCAAAATTCTGTAGCTTGCATGTCTGTCGCCTTCAAAATATAAAACGGTGTCCACCATATGCTCCAGAACTCTGGGGCCTGCTACGGCGCCTTCTTTGGTCACATGGCCTACAATGAAGATCGTGATGTCGTATTGCTTTGCTATCTGCATAAGAAGCGCCGTAGTCTCTCTGACCTGAGAAACGCTTCCGGGAGCTGAGCTGACATCTTCTTTGTACATAGTCTGAATGGAATCTATTATGACCGTGTCAGGCTTTAAATCCAAAACTGCCGCATGTATCGCTTCAAGATTTGTCTCACAAAGAAGAAGCATGCCGTTGTTGTCGCTGCCGAGCCTGTCTGCACGAAGTTTTATCTGCCGAAGCGATTCCTCACCCGATACATACAAAACCTTTTTCCCGTACGAAGAAAGATTTTTCGTAACCTGCAAAAGCAGTGTCGATTTCCCTATTCCCGGATCGCCGCCTATCAGCACAAGCGAACCTTTGACTATTCCGCCGCCCAGTACACGATCGAGCTCTTTGGAACCCGAAGGAGTTCTTTCCGCTTCGTCTGCGGGAACATCTTTAAGTAAGACCGGTTTGTTGACTTCTCCGGTCACTTTGTTTGCGGAAGCCCTTCTTGCTTCAACAGGTTCTTCAACAAATGTATTCCATTCCTTGCATCCGGGGCATTGGCCCATCCATTTTGATGACTCGTACCCGCATGACTGACAGAAAAATACAGTCTTAGCTTTAGCCATTTACTTCTTCCCTTTTAACTGTAAAAACAGCCTTCTTGTCTTTAACCTTCGCAACCACTTTGTCGCCCGGACGGATATTTTTCCTTAGTATCTCTTCCGCAAGAGCATCTTCAACGAACGACTGGATCGCTCTTTTGATAGGTCTTGCGCCCATCTTTAGATCCGCAAAATTGGCAACTATGTAATCCTTAAGTTCTTTTGAGAACGTAAGTGAAATGTCCATCTGATCTTTGCATCTGGCGATAAGATTTTTTGAAAGCAGTGTACAGATATCGCTCAGGTCTTTCTTGGTGAGCGAATGGAACACTATCATCTCATCTATACGATTAAGAAATTCAGGCTTGAACATCTTCTTTACTTCGTCAAGAACCGAATCCTTCATCTTAAGGTAATCTTTTGCGTCGTCGCTCTTAGATGTAAAGCCTAAGTTTTTGGGATCGACGATCCTCTGTGCTCCGGCGTTACTGGTCATAATGATGATCGTATTCTTAAAGTTGACCTTACGTCCCTTCGAATCGGTGATGTGGCCGTCATCGAGCACCTGTAAAAGAATGTTGAACACATCGGGATGTGCCTTCTCCACCTCGTCAAACAAAACTACGCTGTAAGGATTTCTTCTGACCTTTTCCGAAAGCTGTCCGCCGTCATCAAATCCGACATATCCGGGAGGTGAACCGATCATCTTTGAAACCGAATGACTCTCCATATACTCGGACATATCAACTCTTATAAGTGCATTTTCGGAGCCGAACATTGCCTCGGCCAAAGCCTTGGAAAGTTCGGTCTTTCCTACACCCGTAGGTCCGAGGAACAAAAATGACCCGATCGGTCGATGTGGATCCTGAAGACCTACTCTCTGCCTTCTCATTGCTTTCGCGATACTCTTTACCGCTTCATCCTGTCCGATGACACGCTTATGAAGTATGCTTTCAAGTTTGAGAAGTCTGTCCGATTCTTTTTCCTGAAGTTTCTTTACGGGAACCTTAGTCCACATGGCAACCACGTCGGCGATGTTATTCTCGTCAACGGTTATCGGATTGAGATCTCCCGCTTTCTGCTCTCGTTTTTCCATTGAAACAAGCTTCTTTAACAGTTTATCCTGCTTGCTTCTGAGTTCAACTGCCTGGGCATATGCTTCTATCTTTACGCTCAATGCGATCTGCTTTTCTATTTTTGCGATCTCTTCGCGAACGGCCGCAGTCTTATCCGGCTTATCAAGGCTCTTTACCCTTGCCGCCGCACCGGCCTCATCCATAAGGTCGATCGCTTTGTCGGGTAAATATCTGTCATTGATATAGCGCGAAGAAAGATGTACCGCTGCCTCTATTGCGTCCTCGGTATACTTAACGTGATGATGTTCTTCGTATTTGTGAGCAATTCCCGAAAGGACTCTTATTGCCTCTTCTTCGGAGGGTTCTGAGACTTCCACAGGCTGAAAACGGCGTTCAAGTGCAGCGTCTTTTTCAATGTACTTTCTGTACTCGGCCATGGTGGTTGCGCCTATAAGCTGAAGCTCTCCCCTTGAAAGAGCGGGCTTTAACATATTTGCGGCATCGAGACTGCCTTCCGCTCCGCCCGTACCGATAAGCGTATGCAGCTCATCAAGGAAAAGGATGATATTTCCGTCTTCTATAACTTCGTTTAAAAGTCTTTTTACTCTCTCTTCAAATTCGCCTCTGTACTTTGTGCCGGCAACAAGACCGGAAAGATCGAGCGTTAAGAGCTTTTTATTCTGAACCGTAGCCGGAACGTCTTTGGCGGCTATTCTGGCTGCAAGACCTTCCACAACCGCGGTTTTGCCAACACCGGGCTCTCCCACAAGACAAGGATTGTTCTTTGTGCGTCTCGAAAGTATCTGAATCACTCTGGTGATCTCATCGTTTCTTCCGATAACGGGATCGAGTTTACCTTCTTTAGCCAGTTCGGTCAGATCTTTGGAGTACTGTTTTAAGAAGCTGCCGTCTTTCTTTTTACGGCTCTTCTTTATCTCATCTTTTATGGCAGCCTCATCGACTCCCATCGCATTTAAAGTGTCTACGTAAAGCGATTGAGGGTTCTTTCTTAAGGCTACGATTATCTGTACCGCGCAGCTTGATGTTTCCTCAAGTATTGCCAAAAGAAGGTGCTCCGTACCTACGGAATCGTTGTGATATTTGACGGCAAGCTCATCGGCACGTTCAAGCAGTCTTTCAGATTTCGGTGTAATGCCCGGACGTTCTTTTAACATAGTCTGTCCGCCGCCTATCGTAAGGTCGTGGATAAGATTTAAAACATCATTGTAAGTGATCCCGGCTGAAGTGAGCACGTTATACGCAACACCCGTGCCCTCCATGATAAGACCGAGCAAAATATGCTCTCCGCCTATATAGTAGTGCTTCAACTGAGTTGATATCTTCTTTGCATATTCAAGTGCCTTCTCGGCTTTTGCTGTATAAGGTAATTTCATTTAGGTGCTTCCCCCTGTTAATATTCGTCGTATATAGCATCGATCAATGCATGCATCTCTTCTCTCTTGATGCCTTTTAAAGTTGCACGCGCGATGATTATCTTCAATTCATCGATTATAAGTTTCTTGTCTTCGGCCTTGTTTATGTCCACGGCAACTACCGCGCCCCGCCTGTCAACTCTGACAAAACCTTCGTCTTTTAAGACCGTATAGGCTTTGTTGACGGTGTGCATATTGATACCTATGTCCTCGGAAAGTTTACGTACGCTCGGAAGAACTTCTCCCTCAAGATACGAACGCGTTGCGATGGCAAGAATTATCTGGTTTTTTAGCTGCATATAAAATGCTTCGTCGCTGTTAAAATCAATCTCAAAGATCATGCTTAATTCTCCGCCGAAAATAAAGAAAAAAGTGTTATATAAAATATATAACACCCTATATACAGTGTCAAATTAAAAAAAAGTAAAAACACTCCGCGGCTGTTGTCGCGGAGTGTCTAAAAATCCTTTATCAATCGTCATTGTCAAGATTTAAAAATCCGAATTCGATCTCGTCATCATCGGGATTGATACTCTGACTTTTCTTAGGCATCGGGATCTCTTTAACCTGATGAGTCGATGCTCCGACTACCGAACGGGGAGCCGGTGTGGGAATCACTTTAGTCTCGCCGTTGTCGGGTCTTATGATCCTTCCGTCGGGAAGCTTGACTCTTCCGTCCGAAAGTTTGATGCTGCCGTCGGGCTGTCTTACGCCGACAACCGCTCTCTTTATGGTGCCGTCAGGCATACGAACATGTCCATCGGGAAGCATGGTGGGTTTATCTGAAACAGCCTTTTCACGGATCGCTTCACCGGCAACTGCCGAAGAGGCTCTCGTTTCGGTCTTCTTGGCACCTACGGTCTCGATCTTAAAATCGTCATCTCTTGAGGAACGAGTCTGCGTTCTCGAATAAGACTGTGAAGAAGACTTAACCGATGAAGTGCTCTTTGATGTTGAAGGCTTAGATGAATAACCCGTATTTTTCGAAATCGGTTCTTCTGTCTCATCGTATCCGTAATACCAGCGTCTGAAGAAGAAGAATCCTACTCCCGCTCCTATCACAAGTAACACGAGAACTACAGCAAGTACTATGTTTAAGAGTTTCTTGCTCTTTAACTCTTTTTCGTATGTTTCTTTAGCCGTCTCAAGATCTTTCTTTGCCGAAAGAAGCTCATCTATCGAAGTCTGAGTGCCTTCAGTGTAATCTCTCAAATACCATACGGGATCGCCGTTATCGTCAAGTTCGTATGTTACTTCATAATCAAGATAAACCTGCTCAGGTTCGGGTTCCGGCTCGGGTTCGGGTTCCGGCTCGGGTTCGGAAGTGGTGTAGGTGCCGTAGTCGAGGTGCGACCACTTGCGCGGCATGGTGACCTTGAAACCATCCTCCACGTAGGCGAAGGTGATGGTGCCGTACATGCTGTCGATGTAGTGGCTGCCCGTGCCGGAAACGAAGATGGCGTTCCGGTCCTGGAGGCTTGCGTCCTTAGCGCGGACGTAGCTCTCGATGGCGGTGAGCTGGGAACCCGTCAGTTCGTCACGGGTCCAGATCACGAAATCAGAGGAACCCTTCTTGACGACGGCGAGGTTGACCGTCTCGGGGACCGTGTATCCCGACGCCTCGTGATCGTACTTCGTGAAGCTCCTGACGCCAAAGGCGTCGGCCGCAATGGCGGATGAAACCGTCACGAATGCCGCTGTCACAGCGGCGACAAATGAAAAAACCGTTTTTTTAGTCATCACACTCACCGAAATCCGTTATTACTCCCTCAGTGGAAACAGAATATTATTATATAATAATTTTTCGACGATGTTGAAACTATTTTTTCGGCGGGCGGGTTGGTTTTGAAAAGTCCAGCCTTTAGCACAACCATGCCAATGGTTCAGGGATTCAATCGGTCAGCGGATCTGGGGATCGAAGAAGGGCGTGATGGCCGCCTTGAAGAATAAGGCCGGCGGCATTTTGCCGATCTTGGGTTCGCCCCGCTGCCCGTTTCCTGGATCGCCCTGCTGGTCGAT
>JAILEQ010000185.1 GCA_024687305.1 Lachnospiraceae bacterium
GTTTAATACCCACTCGTCGCCGTCCAAAACAGCCTTGGTCTGCTGACCCTGAGCGTCTGTACCTGCACCGGGCTCGGTAAGACCGAATGCACCGAGCTTCTCGCCCTTTGCAAGCGGTACTGCGAATTTCTGCTTCTGCTCCTCGGTTCCGTAAGTCATGATGGGATCGAGGCAAAGAGATGTATGAGCGGATACGATAACACCTGTGGTACCGCAAACCTTGGACATCTCCTCTACACACATAACGTATGTAAGTACGTCACAACCCTGTCCGCCGTACTCTTTTGCAACCGGGATTCCGAGGAATCCGTACTTTGCAAGCTTGTCAACGGTTTCTCTGGGAAATCTGTGCTGTTCGTCGATTTCCTGAGCAAGGGGTTTTACTTCTTTTTCGGCGAAATCCTTAAAAAGCTGTCTCGCCATTTCATGTTCTTTGCTTAAAGAAAAATCCATGATCTATATTCCTCCAAAAATTATTTACTGTGCGTCAACCGGTGTCTTGGTTCTGTCGGCGTTGTAGATGTAGAAACCTTTTCCGGACTTAACACCTAAGTTGCCGCCGCGTACCATCTTACGGATAAGAGGGCAAGCACGATACTTTGAGTCACCTGTTTCTTTGTAAAGAACGTCCATGATGGCAAGGCAGATATCAAGACCGATGAAGTCGCCGAGTTCAAGGGGACCCATGGGATGATTTGCGCCAAGTTTCATAGCGTTGTCGATACCTTCAACATCGGAAACACCTTCCATTTTGATGAAAGCTGCTTCGTTGATCATAGGGATGAGGATACGGTTTACTACGAAACCTGCTGCCTCGTTAACCTGTACTGCAGTCTTTCCGATCTCAGCGGAGATCTTCTTGATGCATTCAACGGTTTCTGCGGGAGTGTTAACGCCTGCGATAACCTCAACAAGTTTCATTCTGTCTGCGGGATTGAAGAAGTGCATTCCCACTACAGGTCTGTTTACACCGTTTCCGATCTCGGTGATCGAAAGTGAAGAAGTATTTGAAGCAAATACACAAGACTCTTTGCAGATCGCATCGAGTTCTTTGAATGTTGTCTGCTTAACGTTCATATCTTCGAAAGCTGCTTCTACGATAAGATCGCAGTCAGCGCAAAGATTCTCTTTAAGACCGGGAGTGATCTTAGCTGTGATCGCATCTGCCTGATCCTGAGTCATCTTTCCTTTTTCAACGAGCTTTGCATAGCCCTTTACGATTTTGTCTTTTCCGCCTTCAGCCCACTCCTGCTTGATATCGCAGAGTGCAACTTCATAGCCTTCTGTCTGAGCAAAAGCCTTGGCAATGCCCTGTCCCATGGTGCCGGCACCAATAACGCCTACCTTCATAGTAGTTCCTCCTTAGATAATATATGTATGTGTTTTATTAACGGTTTTTGAAAGGTACAACCTTTAATTTCTTTTCTTTGTCCTTCTCAAGGAAGTTGCCCATTCCGGCTCTCTGATCTTCCGTCTCGAAGCAGTCACCGAAGAGTTTCTCTTCGATCACGATAGCCTTGTCCATATCAACTTCAAGACCGTCGTTAATAGCCTTCTTGCAGTTTCTTACCGCGATGGGAGCGTTTGCTGCGATCGTGGCAGCCATCTTCTCTGCCGTAGCAAGAAGATTTTCCTGAGCGCTCTTAACCTGATTTCCTGCCTCATCAAGCTCAGCCGATACAACCTGGTTAACAAGTCCTATGCGAAGTGCTTCGGGTGCCTTGATGTTACGTGCCGTATAAATAAGCTGTTTAGCCATTCCTGTGCCAACAAGACGTGCAAGTCTCTGAGTTCCGCCAAATCCGGGTGTGATACCAAGACCTACTTCGGGCTGACCGAATACAGCGTTATCTGAACAAAGTCTGATGTCACAGCTCATTGAGATCTCACATCCGCCGCCGAGTGCAAAACCGTTAACGGCTGCAATAACAGGGATGGGGAATGTCTCGATCTTTCTGAATACGTCATTTCCTTTCTTACCGAAAGCTTCGCCTTCAGCCTTTGTAAGAGTGCTCATCTCCGCGATGTCGGCTCCGGCTACAAAGCTCTTCTCGCCTGCGCCTGTAAGTACAAGGCAGCGAACGGTGTTAAGATCAACGTTTGAAAAAACTTCGTCAAGCTCGTCAAGCACCTGTGAATTGAGTGCGTTGAGTGCCTGAGGTCTGTTGATGGTGATGATGCCTACAGCATCTTTTACTTCGTATAATACGAATTCCATATCTAATCCTGCTCCTCTCTTTAAACACACCAATATCCGGGCAAAAAATACCCGGATACGGTCAATTGTCATATTAATCTCTCTTAACGATAGTAGCGCAACCCATACCGCCGCCGATACAAAGTGTAGCGAGACCGGTCTTAAGATCCTTAGCTTCCATCTCGTGAAGAAGTGTTACAAGGATTCTTGCGCCCGATGCTCCTACGGGGTGACCGAGAGCGATCGCACCGCCGTTGGGGTTAAGCTGCTTGTCAACGTCTATACCGAGATCTTTTCCGACTGCAACGGACTGTGCTGCAAAAGCTTCGTTAGCCTCGATAACGTCGAAATCTTCTATCTTCATATCAACCTTGGCCATAGCCTTTCTGGTAGCGGCAACAGGTCCGATACCCATTACTTCGGGACGAACACCTGCAAGTGCGCCTGCTACAAATGTAGCCATGGGCTTAACGCCGAGTTCTTTTGCCTTTTCTTCGCTCATAACAACGATAGCTGCAGCGCCGTCGTTGATACCCGATGCGTTACCTGCAGTAACCACACCGTCGGGATTTAAAGGTTTAAGTTTCTGAAGTCCTTCGATGGTTGAACCCGGACGAGGACCTTCATCCTTATTGAAAATGATGGTCTCTTTCTTTTTCTTGATCTCTACGGGAACGATCTCCTTGTCGAAAGCACCCGACTCCTGAGCTGCGCAAGCCTTTAACTGACTCTTAAGTGCGAACTCGTCGAGTTCTTCTCTGGTAAGGTTCCACTCTTTTGCTACATTGTCTGCAGTTGTGATCATGTGATAGTCATTGAATGCATCCCAAAGAGCATCCTTAACCATTGTATCTACAAGACCGCCCTGGCTCTGTGAAGGCCACATCATACGATATCCGTATCTTCCGTTGGGAATTGCGAAGGGAGCCATGGACATGTTCTCCATACCGCCTGCAACAACGATGTCCGCATCACCTGCCTGGATCATCTGAGCTGCCATGTTTACGCAGTTAAGACCCGATCCGCAAACTACGTTTACGGTAACGGCGGGACACTCTATAGGAAGTCCGGCCTTAATGGATGCCTGACGGGCAACGTTCTGTCCCTGTCCTGCCTGGATAACGCATCCCATATATACGTGGTCTACCTTATCGGGAGCAACTCCTGCACGATTTAATGCCTCCTTGATTACTATTGCACCAAGTTCTGCTACGGGAATGGTGGAAAGTCCCCCGCCCATTGTACCGATTGCGGTACGGCAAGCGCCTGCCAAAACAACCTTTTTTGCCATTTGTGATCTCCTTTTTAAGAAAATGATTTGATTTTATTGTTAAATTTTTGTCATTGAGCAAAAGATATTTTATCATAAAGCAGCCCTATCCGCAATAAAAAATCCATTTAATAACACTATATATTTAAGAGCATTTCGGTAAAAAGAACACGTTTTGATTCATATCAATTTGTGCACAAAAAAACCGGCACTCTAAGGTGCCGGTTTCCTCAGTCTCTGCTTAGATATCTGCTTCGATAAGTCCGTATGTTCCGCCTTTTCTCTTGTATACCACACATACCTGATTGTCTTCGGCGTTTACGAATACGAAGAAGTTGTGTCCGAGAAGTTCCATCTGTACGCATGCATCCTCGGGATACATGGGCTTGATATCAAACTTCTTTGTACGAACGATCTTGATCTCCTCATCGTCCATGTAGTCGTTCTCAAGAAATTCTTTCTTGAAGTTGTCCGCACTGTGATGACGATCGGTGATACGTGTCTTGTATTTCTTTAACTGTCTTTCGATTATCTCCTCTACAAGATCAATCGATACATACATATCGTTTGAAACCTGCTCGGAACGAATGATGCTTCCCTTAACGGGAATGGTCACTTCTATCTTCTGTCTTTCCTTTTCGACACTGAGTGTAACATGTACCTCGGTATCAGGTGAGAAATACTTCTCAAGCTTTCCTATCTTGTCTTCTACCGCGCTCTTAAGTCCCGGTGTAACCTCAATGTTTTTCCCTAAAATGATAAACTTCATACTCATCACTCCTTTTTGATAGGATTCGTATACAGCGTATGATTCGTCTATATAACGTAAGGAAATTATAACATATAGTCTGAAAATAATCTATAAGGTTTTGAAATTTTCAGAAATAATTTAGACTTTCACTGAACCTCGTTTATCTCGGTGATCTCGTTGTCCACCACCTTGAATCTTACGAACGGAGAGCCGAGCGAATCGCGATGTATCGCAAGAAACCACTCGTCGTTTACGCTCGTTATGTTATAAGGAGTGCCCGGAAATTCCGAACCGACGAGCGTTTCGGTGACATCCTCAAACTGCCCCATCATAAGATGTTCCAAAGAATCGGTTCGAACAACAAATCTTAAGTTTGTTTCGCCGTAAAGGCTGGTCGACGAAGTTACATAGTAATAATCCTGTATCTTTGTTATCTGCACCATTCCGCCAATCTCGGGAGCGACCGGGATCTCTCTTATTACGTCGAAAGTATCCTTTGTTGTCTCATATATCGTTCCGTTTCCGTAAACTCCGGAAACAAAATATGCTTTGTCTTCTTCAAAGAAAAAGGAACGCACATATACACCGTTAAGGTCGGGTATGGAATAACTTGCATCAAGGAATACTTTTTTATCGTCCTTTGAACGTTTGAAGACCCACATCTGACCGCTCATGGAGCTCCAGGCATAAAAGCATTTGTCGGTCTCATCATATAAAACATAATGAGGACGCTCACCCATGTCGACAAATTCCTGGATACGTTCGAACCATATCTCCCCATCATCCTCTGTGTGCTTGATATATGCGAGGATCCTCTTATTTTCCGTATCGTCCACCATATAGACTTCACCGTCCGAAGCGATCGTATGAGGCCTTGTGAGATCCTTGTCCATTACCTTCCATTCGTAAATGGGCTTATCGTAGTCTTCGGTGAAAACAACCTGGTCGTGATAACAGTCGACAATAAAATACAGTCCGTCGTAATACTTAATGTACGTAGGGACCATTATTGTAAAATAACCGTTTGTTTCGGAGCTGTGAGGTACGGCTTCCTCTTTGTTGTCTTCGTAGTCTTTCCATGGATTGGAGATATACTCGGGCAACTTGTCTGACTCGCCCGGATTTTTCCCGAATTCATCGGAATACTCCAGTTTTTCACTTTTGGCGTAATCTACCGATGAGGCACTGTCGGACAAAGAAACCGATTCGGAAGCACTATTCACTTGTTTGATACTGCATGCCGCAATAAGCATCAAAGAAAGCATTGACACGCAGACAAGAAATCTTTTCATTTGTTCGATCTTTATCCTTAAGGTCGTTTAGTCTTTTTCGATACAGGGTTTACACAGTAAACAAAAAGATACTTGTACTTCCCTGTTCGGTTTTCGTCAATAGTTAACAACACATTTTTGAAATTTCGTTACAATCTCACAAAACGGCTGTTCCTGTTTACGAAAAAAATAAATAAAGAATTTGTGTCACTTTTTCCATATAAAGGTGTGGATAAAGTGGATAAGTCTGTTGAAAAGTGTTTTTTAGGCAAAAATGGGAGGATGAAAATGTGGAAAAAGAATTTACTGTACACATCTGTCATCCTCCGGTTTTTCGTAAATCCCAAAAACGATTTGTATATATTTTACAAAATTGTACGTTTTATTGACTCAAAAGATTCTTCTTATACCTATTATTCTTGTATATTCTGCCCCCTGAGTTATGATTCCCTGCGAAGGCGTTGCGGCATGTACTATCTGGCCGTTGCCCATATATATCGCAACATGTCCCGAATAGCAGAGAATATCGCCCGGCTGCGCATTTTTAAGATAGCTGGAGTGTTCGTCGCCTTCTATCGCAATGCCTGTTCCGGACCCGATCTGACCGGTTCTGGGAAGTTTTACTCCGAAGTGCGCATATACGCTCATTACAAATCCCGAGCAGTCACAGCCGTCCGTAAGGCTGGTGCCTCCGTACACATAAGGGTTACCGACAAACTGGCATGCATATTCGACAACCTGCTGTCCGAGTGCATATGAATCGGATGACGTATCGACCGAAGCCTGCTGCGTCTCCTGCTGTTGCTGTTGTTGCTGCTGTTGAGTTTCCTGCTGTACCGGTGTTTCGCTCACCACGGTCTGCGAAGCGTTGTCCTGCCCGCCGTTGTCTGTAGCGGTTACGGTTACCGCCGCCTGCGCGGTCGTTGTCTGATTACCTGTCGAAGCTGCAGCTTTCTGCCTTGCCTGCTCGGCCTTTAAGGCTTCCTGAGCTTTTCTTTGAGCTTCGTCTCTTGCCTTCTTTTCTGCGGCAAGTCTGGTACGCTCTTCTTCTATGGATTCCGCTTCAACAAAATCTGTCTTGACTTCAATATAATCAAGGGAGATATATCCGGATTTATTGTTGTATGCCACTTTTGCAAAGCCGTCTTCTTCGGCCATTACGGTCAATACATCACCTTCCGAGAAAGTACCGAGTATTGGCGAATTCACCGTGGGCTCTTCTCGTACGCGAAGAGTTCCGGCCTTAATGGTTGCATAAGTAACTTCAACATCTCTTGCGGTCTTTATCGCTTCGACACCGGAAATGCAATACTCCGCTTTTACATATCCGGTGACCGATCCGCTTGTGATCTTATACCAGCCGTTGTCGGTCTCTTCCAGAAAGTGACCTACGGAATTGTCATAAAGCTTGCCGAGTACCTTCCCTTTGTTTTCGTCGGGGTAGTCTCTGACGTTCACATAGCCGTTAACATCTGCTATGACCAGATCCGAATATTCTCTGTTGTCGACCGTTTCAACGATCATGTTGTCATGTCCGCCGGGGATATAAGCATAAGCATCTTTTTTAAAGAGCAAAAATGCCGACGTGACAACGACAAATGCCGCTACTGTCTTAAATTTCATATACACGCCTCTTAAAAGGATACAGTAATCTTTTTAATAATCGTTTATCCAATTATTAAGAAAAAGAAAATACCGAGCCGGTCAGTGATCGGATCGTTTGAAAAAACTATTTGTTCATATCAGCCTGAACCGAAGATACCGCATTGGCTCCGTCGGCTACAGCCGTAATGATCTGTCTTAATGGTTTCTTGCGGATATCTCCGGCAACGTATATACCGTTTACCGACGATCTGCAGTCTTCGCCTGCAATCACATAACCCGCATCATCAAGGTCAACTCCGAATTCTTTTAAAAGATACGATACCGGAGTTATGCCTACGGCTATGAATACGCCTCTTACCTCAATTGTTCTTTCTTCGCCGCTTACTTTATTGATAACGCTGACCGATTCGACACCGTTTGTTCCGTTTATGCTCTTTACGGTGCTGTCCCATACAAATTCGACATTGGGACACGCTTTTAATGCCTCGACAAGTGAATGAGCCGCTCTTAAAGTATCTCTTCTGTGAATGAGATAAACTTTATTTGAGGTTCTTGCAAGATATATGGCATCTTCCACAGCCACATCCGAGCCCCCGACAACGGCAACGTCTTTCTTTCTGTAAAAGGCGCCGTCACAGGTCGCACAATACGAAACTCCCATTCCGGAAAGTTCTTCCTCACCGGGAGCGTTTAAGAGCGCATGCTTTGCGCCCGTGGCGATTATTATCCTTTTGGCTTTAATATCACCTTCAGAAGATATCAAAGTAAAATCGCCCTCACTTCCTTCTATCTTTTTAATGAGTGCGGACATTCTTTCAATTCCCGCATTCTTGGCATGTTCGGAAAACTTGTCGGAAAGCTCCATACCTGAAACTCCCGGAAGTCCGAGATAATTATCCACTTCGTAGGTTGAAAGTACCTGACCGCCGTCTACGGGCATCTCATCTATCAAAAGTGCGTCAAGTCCTGCCCTTTTGGCATAAACCGCAGCGGAAAGTCCCGCGGGACCCGCTCCTATTATCACAAGATCTCTTTTTAAATCACTCATATATCCTCCGTTAAATGTAAGCCACCCCGGGCTTTACAAACAGTAAACAATTGGCATCCTCAATACCATGTAGTATAATCTTACATAGGCTTTTTGTCAAAAAAACGCCCTTCCCAAAAAGGAGAAAAGATCATGAAAACAGCGTTGATCACAGGTGCTTCGAGAGGCATAGGAAAAGCCTGCGCCGTAAAAATGGCGGCTTGCGGTTACAATCTGTTTCTCGTATGCGAAAAAAATATAGCGACACTTGAAAAACTGTGCGAAGAACTGCATAAAAAGTACAATATATCCGCAAAAGCATACAAAGCCGACGTATCGGATCTTGATGCTCTTAAAAGCATATTTGACGATATCGAAGATCTTGATGTTCTCATAAACAATGCCGGAATATCATATGTGGGTCTCTTAAGCGACATGACCGCTGAGGAATGGAACAGGATCGTTTCGGTCAATCTCACATCGGTCTTTTATACAAGCAAACTCGCCGTCCCCAAAATGCTTTCAAAGCACAGCGGAGCGATCATTAATATATCCTCGGTATGGGGAAACGTAGGAGCTTCAATGGAAGTGGCTTACTCGGCAACTAAAGGCGGTGTGAACGGTTTTACCAAAGCGCTGGCGAAAGAGCTTGCTCCAAGCAACATTTCCGTTAACGCGATCGCCTGCGGATTTGTGGACACCGACATGAACAGACATTTAAGCGAAGAAGATCTCGAAGCCGTAAAAACGGAAATCCCCGCAGATCGCTTTGCGACATGCGAGGAAATAGCCGATTCGGTATATTCTGTTTTAACCGCTCCGTCATATTTGACCGGTCAGGTCATTACTGTTGACGGAGGCTGGACATAAAGTCATTAAATCCCGGATAACTCTTGGAGTTACATGTGGGATTGTCAGCTTTAATGCCGTCAACTATCAGGCTTAAGAGCATGAACGACATATATATCCTGTGATCGTTATGAGTCCTGATGAATCCTCCGTGAGGAGTTCCGCCGTGGATCACTATGTAATCTTCGCCGATCTCACTTTCGATCCCGATCTCATCAAAATTTTCTTTAAGCGCAGCTATACGGTCACATTCCTGTTTGCGGGTGTGACCGATATTATTGATCGTAGTCGTTCCTTTTCTGACGCTTGCCAAAACAGCCATGGTCATCGACTGATCGGAAAAATCCGACATATCAAGAGTAAGGTCACCCTCCGCTCCCACTATCGGACGCTCACATGTAAGCGTCAATCCTCTTTCATCTTCCAAAAATTCTCCGCCGAAGCTTTGTAACAGCTTCAAAAACTTAATGTCGGGCTGTGCGGAAGAAAGCGTTGCGTTCGTAACCGTGACTTTCCCGCCCGTAAGCATGGCCGCAGCATAGCAATATGCCGCGGAAGAGATATCTCCTTCGGCGTTCATGCGGGGTTTAAAGTTCTTTATGACCTCTTCGGTCAATTTTATGTATGAGTTCCTGTTTTCGTTTACTCCTTCGATTACAGAGCCTTCGGGAAGGCATCCTTTCATCAGCATAAGTCCGCTTGCGAACTGAGTGCTCTCCGATACATCTACCTTGAGCTTAACGGGAGAAACAGGTCTTTTTCCTTTTATGATGAGCGGAAAATGATCTTCCTTTTCGGTACAGATGATTATCGCGCCTGCGCTTCTTAACGTATCCAGAATACCCTTCATGGGGCGAAGCGACATCTCATGGGATGCGTTAAGCATATATTCACCGTCCGACAATGCTAACATCGCAACCGAAAATCTTGCCGCCGTCCCTGCATTTCCGACATACACGGACGCTTCTCTTTTAGGAATGTTTCCGCCGTTGCCCTGAATCTTTAATCTTCCGGTTCCCTGATTGAACGATACCGCAAAACCGAGATCTTTCAATACCGACAGAAGGTTTTCCGAGTCTTTTGACATCGATACGTTATCGAAAGCACATTTCTCGTTTGAAAGTGCTCCGAGTATCATCAGTCTGGCAAGTACACTTTTGGACGTGGGCACCTTTGTCGTTATATTAATATTCTCCATCAATAATCCCTCAGCATTCCCGCGTCATCCACGGTAGTATTGTCTATCTTTCTTATAACCGCGTAATAACCGTAATCTTTGTTGACTTCAATAAAGACCCTGTCTCCGACTTTGTGTCCCAGAAGAGCTTTTCCCATAGGTGATTCGTTTGAAACAAGTCCGTTTAAAGAATCTTCTCTTACGGTCGTAACGATCTTGTATTGTTCTTCGACATCGTCTTCTTCCACGTAAACCGTGATCGTTTTGTTGATGCCGACTTCATCGTCTTTTGAATCGTCGTCGAGTATCGTTGCGGTCCTTATCATCCTCTCAAGATACCTTATACGGCTCTCGTTCTTGTTTTTTTCTTTCTTGGCCGCATAATATTCAAAATTCTCGCTTAAATCGCCAAGCGATCTTGCTTCTTTGACATGCTCGAGAAGTTCTTTACGAACAACGACTTTACGATGCTCGATCTCGGCTTCCATATCCTCTATATCTTTTCTTGTAAGTTCGTTATGCATACCGGTTTCAATCCTCTTTTTTCGTATATGTTACATACGCATAGGGTATCTCACCCTCAACCTCTTCGTCTACCGTTTTTTCGTACCTGCTCTCATCAAACTCCGGGAAAAACGTGTCTCCTTCGATAACCGCGTCAACTTCGGTTATAAAAAGCTTCTCGGCCAAAGGAAGTCCTTCTTTGTATATTCCCGCTCCGCCCGATAAATAGATATTCTCGTCCGGACGGTTTTTCTTTGCATATTCGATCGCATCGTTAAGCGTAGGCACTGTCACACAGTTCTCCGCTTCAAACTTTGCGGTCCTTGATACAACGATCGTAAAACGGTTCGGGAGCGGTTTTCCGATCTCCTCGTAGGACTTTCTTCCCATAATGACCACGTTTCCGGTGGTAAGCTCCTTAAATCTTCTCTGCTCACCTTTGATCCTCCAGGGGATGGCACCTTTGTTTCCGATAACTCTGTTTTTGGTGTAAGCCACGATAAGTCCTATCATAACGACCTCTTTCTTTGTATGCGGACTATATATTTAACGCCGCATTTCTTAACGTACAGTACAATATTCCGTCTTCTTCGTAAGTTTCAAACACACCGGTAACGGTGATATAAGAACCGTTATCGGGATATTCGTCGGGATAGACACGTTCTTCTTTAAGTTCGAACTCAATGCCGCTTGAGCAGCATTTTGTCGCATCCTGTATTATGCAGGCGTAGTAGTTTTTGCCTGTGTTCTCATCTGTATAAACATCAAATATTCCGTCCATCTTGACCGTCTTGCCTTCGTAAGAAGAAGGCTCGGTCACCATGGCGTAAACTACCGAATATACCATTGTGGCGCTCATGACAGTAAGGTCCACGTCTACGTTCGGATCGGCTTCTCCCGTAAGGGAAGTATCCTCGGTATCCTCCGATGTTGCTGAAATCCCGAGAAAATCGGCCGCATCTTTGACGGTAGTGATATCCCCTGCCACAGTGTCCTGCGCGTCGGAGGTTACATTTTGTTCATCTTCGGCCATAATGTCGGCCAATACATCGTCAACGGTCTGTATACTGCCAAAAGTTTCGGTTTTTGCCGCTCTCTCGCCTCCGCAGGCGAAAAGACATATAACGCAAAGCAAGCAGACCGGGATTAAACTGAGTTTTTTCTTCATCCTTTTGCACCTTTAAACAATCCTCCGATACAGCAGACAAAGAATGCCAGAACATCTACGGCAACGATTGTTGAACCTGTCGGAGTGCCGGCAAGCACCGAGATAAGCAATCCCGAAAAGGCGCAGACTACCGATAAAACGGCCGAAAAGATCGTAACCGATTTAAAACTCTTAAACAGTCTCATCGCGGAAAGCGCCGGGAATATCACAAGCGCAGAGATGAGAAGCGAACCCACAAGGTTCATCGCAAGAACTATTATAACGGCGATCACTACGGCAATAAGAAGGTTGTAGCCTTCTACCGGCGAACCGGTCGCTTTGGCAAAATCTTCGTCAAAAGTAACGGAAAATATCTTATTGTAAAACAGTATAAATATTATAAGTACAACGATCGACAATACGATACAAAGAGTTACTTCCGACTTTGTAAGCGTAAGTATCGAAAGTGAGCCAAAAAGCGTTGAACATACATCTCCGGTCAGATTTGACGAAGTGGAAAAGATATTCATCAAAAGATAACCGAAAGCAAGCGCCCCCACCGAGATCATTGCGATCGCGGCGTCGCCTTTTACCTTAGTGTTCGCGCCGGTACGTAAGAGCAATATCGCACTTACGATCGTAACGGGAAGCACTATTAATGTTTCGTTTGTAAAGTTGAGTACAGCAGCTATGGCCATGGCACCGAAAGCGACGTGCGAAAGACCGTCACCGATGAAAGAAAAACGCTTAAGCACCAGTGTTACGCCAAGAAGTGACGAACATAGTGCTATCAGAATGCCTACTATAAAAGCGTATCTTACCATCGGATACTGCATGTACAAAGAAAGCTTATCCATCATCTGTCTATTCCTCCGACCGGTTAAGACTCTGAAAAGTTTCTGCCCAGTTCACTGTTTAAGTACTCTTCCTTGGTAGAAAATACGTTGTCATCGCCCATGTGAAGAATGTTTGTCGCATACTTGACGGCCGCCGCTATATCATGAGAGATCATGATAACGGTAACTCCGTCTTTGTTAAGATCCTGTATGGTATCGTACATTTCTTTTGTGGCTACGGGATCGAGACCTGCAACCGGCTCATCCAGAAGTATTATCTTCTCGGTGGCACACAAAGCTCTGGCAAGAAGAACACGCTGCTGCTGTCCTCCGGACAACTCTCTGTAGCAACGATGCTTTAAAGAAGAAATGCCAAGCCTCTCAAGCGTACTTAAGACGGTTTCTTTGTCCCTTTTTGAATAAAATAAAGACTTCGAAAAACCTTTGCAAAGGCCCGAGATGACTATCTCGTAAACCGATGCCGGAAAGTCCTTTTGTACAATGCTTTGCTGGGGAAGATATCCGATATCGGTGCTCTTTAATCCGTCGCCGAATTCGATACTGCCTCCAAGGGGTTTCCTAAGTCCCAAAAGAGTCTTCATAAGAGTGCTCTTTCCCGAACCGTTCTCACCCACTATGCAAAGATAATCTCCCATATTCACTTCAAAGTTGAGATCTTTTGCAACTACTTTTGAGTCGTAGCCAAGCGACAGATCCTTTACTTTAATAAGTGACATTTCATCCTCCGTAAAGTGACCGAAGTCTCCGGGGAGGCCCCGGAGACGGTCAAAATGCTATCTTAATGCTTCTTTTAATACTTCAAGATTGTCTTCCATTATCTTAACATATGTAACGCCGTTTTTAACATCCTGCGACGTACAAGACTGCATGGAATCCATCGTTGCTATCTTCTGATCTTTATTTACGGTACTTGAGATCACCGTGTCGGCTATCTTGTGATCTTTTCCTTCAATCGTAAGTACGGTATGAAGCGAAAGCTCATCGACTTTATTTGCAAGGAAGAGAACCGTCTCAAAGCTGGCTTCGGTCTCGGCGGAACATCCCACGAATGCCGCATAATAGTTTAAATCATAGTCGTCTGTAAGATATCTGAAGGGAAATCTGTCCGCGAATAAAACGGTGTCCTTTGAGCCTGCCGAAACGGCTTCTTTGTACTTTTCGTCAAGCACATTAAGCTTATCCGTGTACGAAGAAAGGTTGCTCTTATATACCGACGCGTTGGAAGCATCGATCTTTTCAAGGCCTTCCTCGATGGCGGTGCAAAGTTTCGAAGCATTTCTTAAAGAAAGCCATACATGCTCGTCGTACTCGACTTCCTCTTCACCTTCTTCGCCTTCCTCTTCCTCTTCTTCCTCGGCTTCCATACCTTCTACGACCTCTTCTTCCTTAACGCTGTCGCCTAGGACATCAAGAAGGTTTATGACCACCATATCGGGATTGACTGCCTCTTTTAATGCATCATCAACCCAGCCGTCGGACTCGCCGCCGACATAGATGAACATATCGCACGCGGAAATCTTTATGATATCGTCGGCAGTGGGATTGTAACTGTGAAGATCCACGCCGTTATCAAGAAGCAAAGTAACGTCCGCTTTCGCGGGGTTATCGCCGAGTATATTCATAACCCAGTCATATTCGGGAAAAACTGTCGCAACTATATTTAAAGATCCGCTTTCGGCGCGGTTTTTGCTTTCATCCTTGCCGCAAGCTGACAGACCGATCGCAGCAAACATCACTGCGACCATTATAACCAATATTTTTTTCAATGTAAAAATCCTCCGTATGAATCAAAATCTTTTAAGTTACCCCGCAAAGATTCAATTATTCATACGAACTCCCAAAGACACAGGGGTCCAAAGAAACCGATCGCAAACATATTCGGACACCTTAAGTGCTGCAAAAATGAATGAAGCTACCGTCACGGCGGCTACGAACACGGTCGTTCCTATGTTGTGAAGAATGTCCTTACATACGGCCATTGCCTCACATATCGGACAGTCATCTTCACAGTCGCATTCATGATCTGCTTCGATCGCTATAAAAGAAGTAAAAAAGATCACGACAAAAAGCATTATGGATGCCATAATGCCTGCGATCGGCCGTCTTAACTTAAGAAGATTCTTTACGGTCACTGTTTTACTCCTTTAAAGCCTCTACTATTTATCTACCAAAAACCCGCTATTGTCAATATTCATGAGTATTAAAAATATATAAAAACGCCGGGGACGGTGTCCCCGACGGCCTTATCACGCGATGTTTGAATAATTGTCCATATGTGCCTTCGCAACCGCTCGTACGGCGTCCAGATTATTGAGCAGCACCTCGACGATCTTAGGGTCGAAATGAGTTCCGCTTCCCTCGGATATTATCCGTATCGCTTCATCAAACTCAAACGGCGGTTTGTAACATCTTTTTGAAAGAAGCGCATCAAGCACGTCCGCAACAGCCATGACACGTGCGCAAAGAGGTATCTCTTCGCCTTTAAGTCCCAAAGGATAACCGGTACCGTCCCATTTTTCGTGATGCGACTCCGCAAGCATCTTGGCCTGCTTTAAATATTCGGACTCGGAAACATGTTCCATAGCCCGCTTAAGTATCTCACCGCCGGCTTTTGCGTGTTTTTTCATAAGAAGGAACTCTTCATCGTTAAGTCTTCCGTTCTTGTTCAAAACCGTATCAGACACGACGATCTTTCCCACATCGTGAAGCGGAGCGGAATTGCAGACATTTTCGATATACTCATCCGTAACAAGTTCGGGATAGAGACCTGCTTTCTTCATGCCTCTTAGTATTATTCGTGAGTAAGCTGCTGTTTTTTGAACGTGTGCGCCCGTATTGGCGTCGCGGCTTTC
>JAILEQ010000073.1 GCA_024687305.1 Lachnospiraceae bacterium
GAAACAGGAAGGCAGAACCAGGCGTTCTCTCTTCCGAACTGCGTTCTTGCGATCATAAAACACAAAATGTTAGTGAGCGTAAAAGGAAGTAAAAGTCCGGTTCCGACAGAGATCGCATCGATTCCGATACCCATCGAAAAAACGACCGAAAGTACCGCGATCACCGCAAACTGAACGCTGCCGATTATGATCATTCTTGCAAAGAACGTACCCTGTTTGGAAAGGAGCGTCGCCATCTCAAGCTCGCTCATATTGTGCATTCTCGATCTCATAGCCTCGAATATCCCGATACTTGAAAAGAACGGCATAATGAGCGTAAACACTTCCAAAGTAGTCGGGAGTGCGCTCGCCGAATTGAACATCGGTCCTATCAAAACAAACGCGAAAACAAACCAGATATAGGCTCTTATATGCCCGGCCTGCACCGCTATCATCCTAAAAACACTTACACCGGCGTTTCTGCTTTCTTTTTGCATCTTTCTGATAAACGCGTCCTTTTTAAGATAATCGGGGCTGCCTGCATATTCACTTAAAACGTTCCTGATATCCTTATCTTTCATCGCTCCCCCTTTCCAAGAGCTCCTTTAACATACTCTTTGCTTTACCAAGTCTTCTGTTTACCGAAAATCGCGACATGTTAAACATTTTTGCTATCTCACCGATCGGTTCCTCGTTAACAAATCTTAATATCACCATTTCCCGATCGTCATCGTCAAGATGTGAAAGAGCATCCCTGACCAGGGTTCTCTCAACCGTTTCTTCCTCAAATTCGCACGTTTGCGTAAGTGCTTCCTCATCGTCGGTCGAGATTGGCTTAATGCGCCTGTACTCATCTATACACAAATTCCTTGCTATGGTATAAAGAAACCGTTCCGGCTCTTCGCACTTTGCTTTCAGATACCTTAAAAACGTCTCCTGTGTAAGATCTTCGGCGAGGGCTTTGTTATTTACTTTGAAAAAAATATAACGATAAATCTTATCGTAATAAACTTCTATATCCATGGATTTCCTCGTTCATAATGTTAGACGATTTAAGTATACAAAATGTGCGCGTTTTGTAAAAAAAATTTTATTCGCAAAAAAACTCCTTCCCAAAGCGGAAAGGAGTTTAAGCATCTGTATTGTATTATTGCTGTCCGAAGAATTATTTGCCACCAAAGAGCGAGCCCAAAACAGACATGAGCTTTTTCTTTACAAAATCACGTTCTTCTCTCTTTGCAAGATAATAAACGTAAGAATCGATGACCATATCCGTAGGCAAACCTCTTCCGACAAGTTTGAAATTAACAAATCCGTCTTCGGCATATTTTTCGATCTCATCGCAATCGATAAAATGAGGACGGCTCTTGCAATCCGCAAAAGTAGGTTTGCTGCGGAAATTGGGGCAATCATACGGGGTGTCGGCACGCTCAAAATTGATCTGCAGACGCGACTCGTCCTTATAATGATCTACTCTCTTGGGACAGTGCGGGAGGCACACTTCATCCACCAGAAGCTCAATCTTGTCCGCATACGGTTTAACGGCTTTAAGCGCTTCCTCGTCGTGATTGAGATCGTAATCGAGCACCACAAGGAAATAATCCTTTTCAAGCTCCTTCTTCAAAGCCTTAACATCCACGATCCTCTTTGTCGTAGATGACAAATATTTAAAATCGGGATATTTTTCTCTCAGATAATCTTCAAGCAGCTTTGAATTGCAAAGAACCTGATTCTTTCCGTTGTTTGCCGCTTCCATTATAAGATTGCAGTATGTGTCGTTTAAATGTTTTTCCTCAATAAGAGAATTGGTCCATGTAAAACGCACCGGAACATTAAAATTGCTGTATGTCTCCAATATCTTCTCAATATCGCCCTTGGCAGTGAGCCCAAATACGGCACGTCCCCCGTTCCATATCGCTCCGGGAAAAGTTCCGTAAACGCTGCCTATCTTATAACCTTCTCTGAATTTGTCGGGATAATCCTGCATCATCTTCATGATAACCTGATTCAGATAAAAGTTTACCGTTACCCCCGGTAAATGCCAGTATATTTCTTTTGCCATAATTACTGTCTCCTGTCATCAAGGCCACTTTGCGGGTCTTGGTCTTCCTACGATTATATCTCTGTGATCTTCAAGCGCACGAAGTATCTTTATTCTCGCTTCACCGGCTTTCTCGGGTTTCAGCATAAAGAAAGCATACGTTTCAACAAGCGAGAAAATGCTGGCCGTACGACCTTCGATCTTAAAGTTGTTGATCCCTGCTGGAACATACTTCTCCCAAATGTCTTCTGGTGAGATAAACGTAGGATAATGCTGTATCGTATGAACACAGTTGTGCTCGCCGTAATCGCAGTGCCAATGTTTGATAGGTATCTGCTTATCGGCCGGAAGCGTACGGTTTAAAAGGATAGTCTTCTGATCTTTGGCGATCTGTCTGTAATGTTCGCCTCTTCTCTTACATCCCGGCTCACAAAGCGTATTTACAAGCACTTCGAGTTTCTCGGGATGGTTTACCTTGGAAAGAAATTCCCATTTGTTGTTTAAGTTGTAATCCAGAACAACATACTTATACGGTTTGTCGATCTCGGCATTCAATTCGTCAACGTCCTTGATCTCTTTGCAGGTCGAGCTGTTGTACGCGAAGTTCGGATACTTTTCCCTTAAATACTTTTCAAGTATGGGTGAAAAGATCATTACCTCATTCATGCCGTTGTCAGCGGCTTCCATACAGAAATTGCAGTACGGATCCTCACAGTCATGTTCGTTTAACAAAGGATTGGTAAACGTATATCTTATCGGAACCCCGAGATCGTTGATGCTTTTTATGACCATATTGATAAAAGCCGAATCACACTGGTCGTATGCGGGAGTAAGTCTTCCGCCGTTCCAAAGAGCCGTCGGAAAACATCCGAAAAGCGATCCTATCTCCACGCCTTCTCTGAAATACTCAGGATTGTTCTTAAGGAATGTGATCCACAGCATATTCAGATGGTAATTGTATCTAAGACCCGGTAAATGAAACCTTACAGGTAACATGATCCCTCCTACTCTTCGACTTCTTTAAGCGCCAGGCGCTCATAAGAAAACGATTTGAATTTGGCATATACAGGCTCATCCCTGTCAACGCCGTCGGTTGCAAAAATACCGACGGTACAGCCCACAAAGCCTCCTGCGACTTCCGTAGAAAGTGCGGATATGTCAAGTTCTCTGACATAGGGCTGCAAACCTTTTTCGTTAAGGGAGTACAAAGAAACCTTCGTGCCCACAACATTCATTATAAGTGTTGCGGGACTTTCGTTCAATACATCCTCACACAGAAGTTCGGGCTCGCCTTTCTTTACGAGCACTACTCTTGCACGGCAATCCGAAACTTCAAATCTCAAATGATAATCGCTGCTTTGCATGAGGCAAAGACCCGCACGGGTTCCCATCATAAGATTATCGGTATAAAGAACACATCTTATCTCAAAGAGTTTTGAATCCTGTCTTATACATACGTAAGAAGGGGTTGATCTCTCTGAAAGGTTGTCCGTTCCGCACTTAAGCAAAAGACCTTCATCGGTAAATTTTGCCTGATCTGTAAACGGAGCTCGAAGAGTCATGAACTCGGGACCGAAAGAAGTCATTTCTTTAAAGTTGTATCTCTTGGTGACATTCGGAAGGCTCGTTTCCGGACACTCGGGCTTAAACTCATCAAGTTTGATATTAAGCTCGTCCGACAGACGTCCAAGTCCCGGATTGATAAGCGGCCAGCCGTCTTCAAAGATCACTCTTGCAAGAAACGTTTCTCTTCCCATCGTCGTAAAGCCCTTTGTGGGTCTTACGGCAAGCATTACCATATAATAATCTCCGTTTATGTTCTGAACAAGATCTCCGTGTCCGACATACTGAACGGGATACATCTTACCTAAGAATCTGTGAGTGAATATGGGATTTTTCTTGTCGCCTTCGTAGGGTCCGAAAATATTTTTGCTCCTTGCACAGCAGATGGCATGTTCAGGGCCTGTACCGCCTTCGGCATGGATGATGTAATAATAATCTCCTATATGGTAGATGTGCGGTCCTTCGGGCCATGCGCAATCTCTTAACGCACCTTTCCACGCCTCACATCTTTCTCCGACAAGCTTAAAATTCTTATAGTCAAATTCCTGGATATAGATCGTATTGTCACCCCAGAATTTGGGACCGTTCACGTCATCGTGAGTACCGCAATAATAGCACTTTCCGTCATCATCAAAGAAAAGGCTCGGATCGATACCGTCCGCTCCCTCAATGTAATGAGGCTCGCTCCAGGGGCCTTCCGGATTTTCCGCAGTTACCACAAAGTTTCCGCCGTGCGATACATTTGTGCATATAACATAGAAAAGGCCGTCGTTATATCTTATCGTGGGGGCAAAAAGTCCCTGTGATATTTCGGCTCCTTCAAGCGGAAGCTGGGAAGGACGATCCAGTACATTTCCTATCTGCTCCCAATGTGCCAGATCTTTACTGTGCATGATCGGAAGACCGGGGAAATATGCAAACGATGAATTTACAAGATAGAAATCATCGTTTACCGCACATATCGAAGGGTCCGGGTAAAATCCCGAAAGAATAGGGTTTTTAGCTGTTACCATGATAATCTCCTTACTTAGGGTTTTGTGATAATGATCTCATTATCTTTCTTGGTTATCTTTACTTTATTGTCATTAAGTGAAAGTTCTTCAATAAGCTCGGCAGGTATCTGTACACGCCCCGCTCTGTCAAGAACGGCATATTCATCCTGCGTATCTTCCGCTCTCCAGTCGATGTTCGTTTCTTTAAGTCTGTCGGCATATTTTTCTTTAAGCACACGCTCGGAACTTATCTTCCCGTCTCGTATGGCTACTACCCTTCGAACTTTCTTTGAAAGCGCCATATCGTGAGTAACGATAAGTATCGTCTGTCCGTTTCTGTTAAGCTCCGTGAAAACATCGAATATAAAATCCGCTGTCTTAAAGTCTACGCTACCTGTAGGTTCATCCGCAAGAAGCAATTTCGGTGAATTGGCAAGTGCTATGGCTATCGCGATACGCTGCTGTTCACCACCCGAGAGCATGTTCATACGACTGTTCTTTTTGTGGCTCATACCTACCATTTCAAGAAGTTCCAAAGCCTTGTCGTGTTTATGTTTTGTACTTGATAAATTCATCGGAAGCATAACATTTTCTATTGCAGAAAGAAAAGGAAGCATATTTCTTCCGTTGTTCTGCCATACAAATCCGACAGTATCGCGCTTGTACAAAACAAGTTCTTTTTCACTCATAGTAAAAAGATTCTGTCCCGCAACAAACAACGATCCCGCACTTGGCTTGTCCAGTCCGCCGATCATGTTAAGAAACGTTGATTTACCCGAACCGGAATTTCCGATTATCGCGGTCAGTTCTCCCGTTTCGACAGAAAGATCGAGTCCCTGAAGGGCAAGTACTTCGGTTTCTTTTGTCTTATAAATCTTTACGAGGCCGTCAGCCCTGATCATATCCTCAGCCATTGATTCTCTCCCCGTTCTCAAGTTCGATTATCTCGTCTGCGGCACCCATCAGACCTACATCGTGAGTTGTCATTAAAACAGTGATGCCTTCTTTTCTTGTCATTTCCTTGAATATCTCGGTTACCTTTGCCGCCATCTGTGAGTCAAGCTCTGCTGTTGGTTCATCGGCAAGTATAAGCTTCGGAGAATGCGCGATAGATCGCGCGATCGCCACTCTTTGCTGCTCACCGCCCGACATTTCCGCCGGCATGTGGTTCATACGGTTGGCAAGTCCCACCATCCTAAGGCAGTCTTCAACGCGCTTATCACGCTCCTTTGAAGGCTTTATACCTGCCATTCGCATCGAAAACTCGACGTTCTGGAAAGCATTTAACGAAGGAATGAGTGAAACGGACTGAAAAACAAATCCCAGTTCCTTTCTTCTTAATTCCTCTCTGTCATATGTCGACATTCCTTTTATGGGCTTTCCTCCGATAGAAACGGTTCCCGATGTCGGATCGTCAAGAGTACCTATGATATTCATCAGAGTCGTTTTACCCGAACCCGAACGGCCGCGAAGTATACAGAAAGTACCCGCTTCGACCTTTGCATCCACGCCTTTTAAAGCCGTGAACTCTCCTCCCGGTACAGGAAAGACTCTTGTTATTTTTTCAGCGTCTATAACCAGATTACTCATTATTCCTCACCTAACTTAAGTGCCTTGGTAACGTTCATCTTAAACAATATACCTACAAGAACACACATGGAAATTATCATTACTAGGGCAATAACACCGTAGAGCCTGTACATATCCGATGCAACGGTTATCAGTTTCATCGGAAGTGCCTGATCTTTTGAGGCATATGCCTGCTGAAGTATCGGCACGAACATCTTCGATGTGAGCTTTCCTATTCCGATACCGGCCAGTATCGAGAACACTCCGGAAAATACCTGCTCGTTAATGAGAAGATGGAATATCTCTCCTTTGTGGAAACCGGTAGCTCTAAGCACACCGAAGATAAGTTCACGTTCTCTTATCGACATTACCCAGTAAATAAGATAACCGACCGCACAAAGAATGATCGTTACCACAAATCCCATCGTGAGCACACCGTTCGTACCCTGTAAGAGCGGATCTTCCAGCGTCGCATTCATACGATCGCCGGCATTTACATATTTCTTTAAAGATATCTTATTGCTGTCGATCCACTTTATAAGTTCACTTTGCGTTTCACCCGGCTTTAACTTCATCCATACTTCGTACGGGAATGTTCCGCACTTTTTATTAAGATAATCAAAATGAGCCACAGCGAGGTAGTTCTCTTTCGAAAATGCGGTGCCGTCCGGGTTAAGACCGTTCTCCACAGGTGCGTAGCACGGGAAATAATCTATAAATCCGACTACCTTGCCGGATACAGCCTTTTTCTTTGAATTGGTGATCGTGATCGAATCGCCCACGTTGTAACCAAGCTTCGTATTAAAGTTCGTTGACAGTAATATTCCGTCTTCTACTTTGGCGAGTTCATTCAGATATTCATAATAGTGCTTGTTGTTATAATCTGCATCCACCCATGTGATGGAACCGAACTCTTTTGTGTGGATACCCATTAAATGCACTGTATATTTATCGTTTGAACTTCCGTTTACAGTTGCCTCTTCATCGTTGATGACCCTTGTAAACTTTTCCGCAATATCAAGCGTATTGTACTTTGAGTAGTCCGGAACGATATACTCGCCCGTATATATTCCGTTCCTGTCCACGATCTCTGTCCAGTTTTCTTTTAATATGACATCGCTTCCGGACAGATACTCGGTATTTTCTATCGCATTTGAGAGGATGGTACGGGCCACGGCCGCATGATACATACCAAGCGATACCGTCATGATAAGGAAAAGCATGATAAGCTGCTGCTTGCGCCCGTTTTTAATATTCTCCATAAACGATACATGGCTTGCAGGACCCCACTTGTTTTTGCCGATCGTATAGATAAGCTTGACAATATACGGCTGCATACGTAAAAAGAAAAGTCCTGCGCCGACAATGAAGAGCGACGAACTGAAATACAGTAACGGATCGAGGCTCTCGCCTGCCATAACGGCGTTGGAAAGATCTTTCATATTTTTGTTAAAAGAATAATATCCATAAAGAGAAACACCGAGCAAAAGGATGTCGACGAACAGTTTTTCCCAGAGGCTCTTTCTTTTTAACGCTTTTGACTGCTTTAAGTTAACGATCGTAACACGGCTGTGCTTTATCGAAGGGATCGTGATCGAAAGCAGACATACTCCCATGGCTGAAAGCGCATATATGAATGTTTCTTTGGTATAAGCAACATTTAAAGCACGTGAAAAATTGAACTCAAGGAAGTTTCTTGTCGATCCGAGTATCTTCGCAAAAAATGCTCCTATCGGAAGACCCACCAAAGTTCCGATCAAAGTTATCAAAAGTCCCTGATAGAAGTAAAGTCTTATTATCTGGAAACTTGAGCTGCCTCGGGACTTGATAACGGAGATCTCGTTTTTCTCCATTTCATACATCTGACCTGAGATCATAAGAAGAAATGCCGCAAGCATCGCAAGTACGGGGACCTGCAAAATGATAAGAGTCGCGGATATCCTTGATACTTTGATATTATAATCGTCAATGACCTTCATATATTGCGGTTTATCAAGGACTTTTCTGTAAGGGCTCTCGTTTAAATAATACTCTGTGTTCTTTACCAGAGTCTTAACATCGCTTGCCTTGATCTTCGAATAATCAAAAAGGCAGTTGAAAGTAAGCTTTATGTTAAACTTTCCGGCGTTGTCACCGGTAAATTTCTCTCTGAACACGGCAGGATTGCATAAAAGATATTCATCCATCTTTTCGGGCTTTATCTGCCAGAAATATCCCGAATCTTCGGACGCGTCAAAAACGCCCACCACTACTACCTTTAACTGTGAGCGATCTGCCTGACGAAGATCGTCGAACGTAAACTTTTCTCCGATGAGCACGCCCTTTGATATAAGCGCCGACTGACTCACGATAACCTCGATATATCCGTCGTCCGTTATGCCCGTTTCGGAAAAAGGTTCGCCGTAAATGATGTTCGCATGTTCCAAAACATCATCGACTGAGGCCAGTTTAACACTGAGCTGCTGCGCTTCGCCTCTTTTTGTGTCGGAGCTCATGGTAGCTGAAGCAAGGTTCATAATAAAGAAAGTATCAACCTTATCCACTCCCATGTATTCGTAAAAACCGTCAGGGAAAGCTTCCATTCTGGAAAGAGTTTTACCGCCCGCCTCTTTCATTGATGAAGTGTTTCCCGTAACCAATGCGGGCCACTTACCCTCCGAAACGATAAACGATTCAAACTCATCCGTAAGCATTCTGTTATATGCGGCAGTTCTGTAAATGGGGAAGCTGACCACGGTTGCGGTCAGAAGAATACATCCAAGTAACAGACATACATTCATCCATTTCTTATGCCACAGTTTTTCCAGCATTATTCCAAGCATATCTTTGTTCCTTCGCTAAGGCCTTCTATAACCCAATAATTTGTGGAATCCGATCCACCGGCTATAAAGCTTTTCTGTACTTTCTTACCATTCTCTTCCACGGTCACATATGTAACCGAATCTACTGTAGTTACAGCACTCTTCGGAACGAGGACAACGTCGCTTACCGTTCGTACTTCGGCGCTTACCGAAAACGACATACGTCTCCACCAGCCGTCATATCCTCGATTTGCACTTGCCATTCTTTCAAGATCTTCCGATGAAACCCTTACAAGGGTATAGTCCGAAGAAAGTCTCTCGCTTAAAGCCCATTTTGATACTGTTACCACTTCACCCTCTGCGGTATACTCTTTACCGGAATCGTCTTTGTAACTAATATTGGCAACGTTTCCGCATGTAAGCTGTCCCGATTTGTCTTCAAAGCCTACATAACAGTTATCTTCGCTCGATATTGTCGCTATACCGTAATCTGCCAAAAGGATATCGCCTTCTTCGAATCTGCCGACATCGGTTATTATGCCGTCGAACGGAGCCGTTATGGTGGTCGTAGCGGCATCGGCCTTCATTTCGTTTATCTGCTTTGTAAGTTCGCTTATATAGTCCCGCTTATTCTTGATCGCACGTTTATTGTTCTCTTCACCGTCTTTGATAAGCTCGGCAAGGTCTTCGTTTGCACGAAGCAAGGTGCGTTCTTTGCGCTTTATTGCAAGATCGTCCGGCGTTACCCAAACGGTTGCTACGATCTGCCCTTTTTCGACGCGCTCATTTTGTTTAACGTTTATCTCTTTTACATATACCGTTCCGTATTCAACGGGATTTTCGATGATCTGAACGTTTGAATAGAAAAGATACCCGTTTGCGGAAAAGCCTGTCGCAACTTTTCCTTTTTCAAGCACTTTAGTTTTATTCTTGTTTTCTGCTTTTATATCTGCAGAAACTTTCTCGCCTTCGTTAAGACCCGAAAGGATCTCGGTATACATTCCGGATTTGATCCCCGTCTTAACCTGTCTCTTTATCTTAGTGTCGCCTTCAAGGACATAGACAAAAGGACCTTCATCGTCTTTGTTGAGCGCTTCATTGGGTATTGCTATCGCGTCTTTGCTCTCTTTGGAAACGATAACCACTACAAGATAGTCTCCGGCTTTGATATTTCCCTCGGGATCGCTTACTTTAAATGTCGATCTCGCGTCTGCCATGGAGGAGATCGTTTCATTGGGCTCAGGCTCCACAAATTCGACTTCATATCGCTTTCCGTTTGCAAATCCGTATACTTCAAGTGCTTTTTTAACATCACTTGAAACAACATAGTCCGTTTTAACCTCTAAACTGTTGAAATCTCCGACAGCTGCAACGGGTGTCTCTTTCGATATCCATTCATTGTTTTCCTGAGTGTAGTGAATGGCTACGACTTTACCGTCAACCTTAGTGGATACGACCACATCCTCGCGCTTTTTATCGATCCTTTTAAGTCTCGTCTTATAATGTGCCAGGTCAAGCTCATAGTTTTCGGTACGTTCTTTAATATTCTGCTCGATCCTCTCTCTTGAGGAAACCGCACCGATATACTCTTTTCTGATGCCGTTTTCGGACCAGTCGGCAGATACATACTGTTTAGCCTCAACCGCATCGTAAAAACTCTTGTTATATGCATCGAGTTCCGCCTGTGTCATTCCGTCAAGGCGTTCCACTATTTCCTGCCAGTGGGCTTCTTTGGCCTTGGCCGCTGCCAGTGATTCGTTTAACTCTTCCATGTCGGCGTTATAAAGATCCATGAAATCATTCATTTCTTCTTTAACGGCTTTTGTCTGATCATCAAGTTTTTCCGTCGATGCCTTAACCAGACCGTCATTTTTGCTGACCGGCATTCCCGGAAGATTAATGTACGAAGAAAAGTTCTGGCCCGAAGAAAAACTGTATTCATAAACCTTCGGAACAACTTTTCCGTTTAACAAAGTAACTGTTTTAAGGTCTCTTCTCTCGGCAACGGCGTACGTTTCCGCACTTCCTACCGGATCTACCAGTTCAACACTTTCCGCGATCGCATTTTCCTCTTTACCGCATCCGGTAAGCATCACCGAAGAAACCGCAGTTGAAGTAAGTATTATCGATATAGCAAGAAGCGTACCCGAAGCGGTACGAAACATTTTCTTTATCATCATTTTCTAACCACCTTTTCCCCTTCCGTAAGTCCGTCAAGAATCTCAACTCTCTCATCACCGTAAAGACCGACCGTAATGTACTGGATGGTTCTTATGCTGTCTTCATTTAAAAGATAAACAAAATACTCTTCGCCGGCTTTATGGATAACTTCTTTGGGAAGTGAAAGAACATGAGTCTTTTCGTCTTCAACAACCGATATCGTTCCTCTTGTTCCGACATCGATGGTTGCATTGTCGGGACCTGTGAAGACAGAGAATACCATCTTATCCGTCCATGAATCTATCTCAAACGGAAGCAATACATAATCACCCGCAGCAGATGAGAATGCAATATTCATATCTACGGGTTCACCTTCTTTAAAGAAACTTTTGTACTCTGTACCCGATACTTCAAACATACAATCAGAGCTGTCAACAATATTCATGACAACTTCACCATTCTTTGAAGTCGATCCTTCAAGGTTTTTCTTAAGATTGTAAACAACACCGTCAAGAGAAGCGTATAATCTGGAATCTCTTAATTCTTTACGCTTCCTTGCAAGTTCCTCTCTGTCAAATTCAAGAGCATCGTTTGTCAGAACACGCTGTCTTTCATAATTCTTTTTGATAGAGTCAACTCTCTCTTGACTTACCATGCCGTAGGCATAAAGATCTTGAATATCCAATGCTTCGTTCATATCGTAATTACTCAGTTTCAGTTCATTTTTCTTAACCTTGTAATCAAGCTCTTCTATCTGTTCTTCTAAAGTCGCGGAAGAAAGTTCGCACAAAAGGTCACCCTTTTTGACAACATCTCCCTCTTCAACATAAACCTTGTCCACATACTTTCCCGTGGTGTTAAAAGAAACTTCCTGCGAATTGGACTGAGAATATATGCAATCCATCTTTTTTGTAAGTATAACGTCGTCATATGTAACCTGAACCAGGCTGTAGGAAACAACATCTTCCTCGGAATCTACCATAACCAGAGGAACTTCTTCCGTTTTTCCGCAACCGCAAAAAAGCATTACGCCTGCCAAACATGCAATTAACAATTTCTTTATTTTCATTTATGCCTCCGTAAGCATATCGATCTACTTAAGCAGTATAATCCAATCTTTAATATAATACAGTCAAAACCGCGATTTTACCTATTATATGTTGCTATTTTTGTCTGCCTTTTTGCGGTCAATTATTAAGATAAATAAAAAAGCGTATTGCTTGCAATACGCTCGCGCCGAGCGCGGGTGCGTAAGCAACATATTCCACGCGCGCGAGTGCGCATCATTGCGGAGCATTTTTCTATATATGAAATTTCGGAGAAATTTCATATATAGAAAAAAACAAGCGATGCCCGGAAAACATCGCTTGTTTTAATTGTTTATTGGTTTGTAGTTACTGTTAAATCTTACTTGTTAGCTTCGTCGATGTACTGCTTGTACATATCACGGAATCCGTCAACGATCTCAGAAATAGGGCTCATATCGGGATAGAACTTCCATGTGAAAGGCTCACCAAGATCAAGGTTAGGAATTACAGCGTGAAGACCGATCTCAGAGTTCTTACTCATAAGCGGTACTGTCTCGTTGTATGCTCTCTCATCGAAGTTACCGGTAGCTGTTGTATTGATGTAAGGATTGTAATCTTCGAAACCGGGAACAAACTCATTGTAAAGGCTGTATGCGAATGCACACTTCCAAGCTGTATCATCATCATAGCATGAAGGGATAACATACATGTTATCTTCTGCTACCTGAACAAGCTTGCCCTTAGGTCCCTTCGGGAACATAACGAAACCAAGTTCGTCTTCTGTCTCGTAGAAGAGGTTGCCGGGTGTTGCACAGTACTGCTGATCACAGCAGAATGCAGCTCCGCCGGTCTTGAACTGATCCTGATAATAATCCCATGCTGCTGCATTTCCTTCATCATCAACAGGACCGTTCCAGTCATACTTGTTGAACATATCACGAACCCACTCAAGAGCTTCAAGAGTCTCAGGTGATTCGAACTCATAGGTGTACTTTCCGTCAGCGTCCATGCCTACATACTTGCCGCCGTTTGAGAATACAGCTGCATTAACCATAACGCCTTCGTTAAGTGCAAGACCCCAGATATCAACGGTACCGTCGTTATCTGTATCCTGCTGAACTTTTTCAAGAATTTCTTCGAATGCCTGCCAAGTCCATGTGTCATTTGCCTGCATGTCATAAATGTCATCAGGGTTAACACCTGCTTCGGTAAGGATTCTCTTGTTGAAGTATAAACCGGTTCTGGGTTCTGCCCATCCGGCTCTCATAGCGTAAACTCCACCGTCGATGGTGTAAAGCTTGTTAACGCCGTTAGCGAACTTAGGCTCGCTGAAGTCAAGGCAATCAAGTTTGGAAAGGTCATAAACAAGACCCTGTCCGATTGCATTGAGAAGTGTAGATGAAAATCCTGAAGGAAGAGTGAAGACATAATTCTTGTCATCTCCGCCTGCAGTTACATAATCAACGAAATCCTGAGCAACTGAACCCCAGTCACCGATGGTCTCGCCATGGATCTTGAAGTTGTATGTCTCCTGGATCCAATCCTGGTATGCATACTGAGCTTCTTCGAAGTCTGTCTTAGCTTCAGCACGCTCGGGAGAGGTGAACCAGTCACGAACGATAACTTCGATTCCGCCAAGGTCATAAGGCTTTCCTGTTGCGGGGTCAATAAGTACGGTATACTCGCTTACTTCTTCTTCCTCAACTGATTCGGTTGATTCAACAACTTCGGTAGAATCGGTAGAAGCAGGAGTATTGTCTGTGCTTGCAGTGCTTGCGGGAGTATTGTTACCGCATGCTGCAACACTCATGGTCATAGCTGCTGCTAAAGAAGCTGCTAAAACCTTCTTTGCCATAGGCTTTCTCATAGTATTATCCTCCTTTATTTATGCATTTGCTAAGATCGGCGATGTTTAACCTTCCGGGTCAACCGGTCCTCGCAAAAACATCAACGTAATTATTATATCATACGCATTAACACATTATCAACATTTTATTTACATTTCGATAACAAAAATGTGCGTATGTTGTTACATTTTGATACCTGTGCTCGAAATACTTTCAACAAATGCTTTCTGTGCAACCAGATATACCAATACGATAGGGAAAACGATAAGTAACGTTCCCGTTGACATGATACAGTTCGTATACTGAGTCGAAACGTTTGTCTGGGCATTTACCATACCGAGTTCTCTGGCTACATATACACCGAGTGAATCGGCGATGGTTGCAAGTGATGTGCTGACAAGTTCCTTGCCGCCGATAAACAGTTTTGAATAAAAACCATCTGTCCACTGCCATACCAGCGCGAACAAAAAGCATGATGTAATGATCGGTTTTGACTGCGGAACCATTATTCTGATAAATGTCTTAAACATTCCGCATCCGTCAATATATGCCGCTTCTTCAAGATCGATCGGTATATTTCTGAAGAACTGTCTTACAAGATAGATATAAAGACCGTTCTTAAGTCCCATACAGGTAGCACTCATAAGATAGTACGGTAGAACGCTTCCTCGAAGATTGATCGGTGCCCCCTTTATCATCTTGATGATACCTAAGATATCGTAGTTATTAAAGTGAAGCACAAGCGAACTTGAAAATGCCTGAGGCGGTACAATGATAAGTGCCATAACACAGGCGAACCAGAGGTTCTTAAGCGGAAACTTAAATCTCGAGAAACCGTATCCGACTATAGTACACATGGTAGTCTGGAGTATCGCAATAGTAAGCGATATTATGATCGAATTTTTAAGCGATTCTTTGTAGTTCATGATACTCGCCGCAACCTGATAGTTCTTACCCGTAAAATGGATCGGGATAGAAACGACTATCGGGTTATAAAGATCCTTCTGATCCATAAAACTTACGGAAATCTTGTTGAATATCGGCTCAAGGATGAGAAAACACAGACCGAACAAAAGGACAAATCTGATTATCTTGATCATTACCTGACCGACATCATGTCTTAAAAGATATCCGCCGGATGCAGCATTTCTTTCCCAATATGTTCCGTATTTTTTAAGTTTAACTTCTTTACTTTTCGTCATTGTAATATACCACCTTTGATATGAAGAAGGATGTAATGCCTATAAATACGGTGACTATAAGGAAATATGTCCAAGCCATCGCGGATGAAAGTCCGTATCTTAAATCGGTCGTCAAAACAGTGTCTATTCTGGTCATGACGTCGTTATCGGATCTCATAGAGTAATCAACGATAGTGTATATCCAGTTTACAAGAAAGATGGAGCTTACCATCGGGAATGTGATCTTCCAAAGGCTCTCCCACTTCGTACAACCTTCAATATCGGCCGCTTCATACATACTGCTCGAAATACTCTGAAGACCGGAAATGAATATGATTATCTGGATACCCGATGCGGTAGCTATGTCGTAAATATTTTCTATTATCTCAAATACCCACTCATAGGCTCTTGTTCCGACGCCGGCCGTTTCCAGCACTTCCTGCAGCACTGCCGTAACATCGATATTCGCAACGGCCGTTTCAACGGTATCAGCTATCTGAGCCATCAAAGAGTTGTTCTCTTCAAGTCCTAAGATTACACCCGATGACATGATTACCGGGAGGAAGAAAACGGCACGTACAAGGCCTCTTGCCTTGAACTCCTGATTAAGCAACAGCGATACGAAGAAGCTGAATACTATTATACCGATGGAATACAGAATCATCTGAGGAAGAACATCCGTTAAATTGACAAGATATTTGGGGTCCGTCCTGAAAGCTTCATAATAATTGGCTAAGCCGATCCATTTCTTATCAACCACTCCGGATCCGAGTTTTACTTCGCAGAAGCTCATGTAAAGAGATTCAAACAAAGGCTTGGCAAGGAACAGAAGAAAACCTAGTATGAACGGAGATATGAACATATATCCGGCAATCGCTTTTCTTTTTTGAAGGCCCGAGTATTTTTTGTCTCTCTTCTTGGGAGCTGCATCCTTTTTATCGTTCTTCATTGAATGTTTTACCTTTCAAAAAACTGATTATATCAATCATTTTTTACTTAACTACAAAATAATCTCTTGCGGGAACGGTGATACCGTCAACATCGTAATCGGAATAACCGTAATTGACATATGTCTTTGTACCGTCCTGATAGGTTGTGACCGTAACATCCTCGGTGATCATCTTGTGATCTGTGATCTCCTGATTAAATGTATGACCGAGACGCTCGTTATATTCATTGTATATCTCGAGCATTCTGTCGTGCCAAAGTGAGAAATCGGAACCGTAATACTCAGGATACAAAGTCTTCTGAAGCGTAAAGGATGATTCATCCATAACAGTAAATGAAAGACCTGCGCCGTATTCTGCCGCATAAAGCACTTCTTCAACATCGTTTCCGCACACGTTTAAGGGCATGCCCGCATAATTGATGTACCCGTGAACAGCTATCTGATAAAAAGGAACACCGCCGTCAAGTATGGTATATTCACTGCCCTTTAATTCCACTTCGGTAACAAAATCAGCATAGGGAACCGCATAAGCGTTTCCTGAGTTTATCATTACCTTTACGCCGTTGTCCTTTGCATTCTTAAGTTCCGCAACCTGCTGGTTCATTGCTTCTTCACGCGAAGTATAGTTCTTTCTGTAAAAATCCGATGAAAGATCACGTCCTATATCCTGGAACGAAGCGTTAGCGTTGTAGCTCTTTGCGGTTGTAGTAAGCTTGTTCGCATATTTTGCGATACGATCGGGATGAAGCAGGAAATAGTTCTTAAATCCGTCTCTTGCCACATATGTGATCGCACTGTATTCGTAAAGTTCGGCACGTTTACGGCTTAAGAACTTTGCAGCGTCTGTATAAGAGAAAAATCCGTTAAAGATATTGCTCTCAAATGCATATTCGGTAATACCGTCAAAGTAAAGATCAACTCCGAGTTCATTGGCTTTTGCCGCAAGGTTTTGAATATCTTTCTTGCTGCCGAGTGAATGAATGGGTCTTGCGCTTGTAAGAACCTTCTGCCTTACTCCGCCGTTGCACCATCCGGTATATTTAACGGAAAGATTGTCTATACCGTCCGATGTGAGTGTTTCGATAAGCCCCTGTGCTTCTTTATATGTGGTCAAAGGAAGAGGTCTTGAAACCGGAACGCCGAATATCTGCTTTTTCTTATCAACCGCACCGACTATCTCAACGGCAACGGGGGTGGAAGCATCATCGTTTGGAACAACAAGTTCCGGATAATTCTTTACAAGATATGCTCTGTAATCGTGAGCCATATCAACATAATTGCCCGAGTCTACAAATGAATATCTCTGTAATATGCTCTCATCCTGTGGAAGATCTTCAAGATAAACATACATATCAACGTTGGCGCCTGTACCGAGGTCGTATTTTTCACGAGCCTTTATGGTATATTCGGCACATACATGGTTGAAGGAGTTGTTTCTGCCCGCAACGTCAGCAGTAACACCGGCATATGTCGATCCCTTTTCTATAATACATATAAATGAATCGTTGCCCTGCGATATTCCGTAAAGATTTAAGTTTGCCTGAGTTGAGTGAACCACATCCTTACGTTCGATTGCTTTATCCCAACCGTAAATATTTGCGTAATAAATGTTCTGCTTGCTTTTACCGTTGTTAAAGTTGATTATCGAACCGCCGCCTTCGGGAACGAACATATAACCTTCATCGGTTGTTCCGCCCGCGCCGAAATAAGGGAGCAACGATATCTTGGAAATGGGATAATCGGTCTTTCCTTCGAGTGACGAAAAAGGAACTTCTACCAAAAGGTCGTCTCCGTCAAGTCTGTAGATGACGGAAGCATTGAATACGGGAGCCGTATTCTTTCCTTCTCTCTGGTTTACTTCTTTATCTCTTAAGAAGTCTTCATAGGTATAACCTGCCGTTTCAAACAGACCCTGAAGCATCTTCTTTTTAACATCTCTCAAGTCATCGGGATCTCTTAATATATAAAGAGGCTCCGTTTCGAGAAGAGGATAATTCTGAAGAAGTTCTTCTTTGTTGTCTTTCTTACCGAGTTTATTGATGTCGTAAAGCTTGTAGAAACTCTTAACGGTAGCTCTGTCGGTATTTCCGAGGCTCTCAAGCAAAGTTTCGAGGTTGGTCTTTGTTATGGCCAACGGGAAAATGAACTCTTTGGAAATTTTACCGATCGAGTAATTTACCTGAATATAATCATCGCCTTGCTCTATCTCGTATATACCGTTGGATGTTGAGTATGTGTTGGTATCGAGTGTAACGTCAAGACCGCTTTCGGTACCGTATGTAAGCAAAAAGTCAGAACTTAACTTTGCTTTTTCTTCGGTTACCGCCAAAGGATCGTCTTCGCCGCCCACTGCGGTTGAGTGCCAAACTTTACCGGAAGATTTGACCGTAACGTCAAAATGCGTCGTTATCGGATCCATTACAAGCTTGATCTTATCGTTTTCAAGGGTAATGGGTTTGTCGTCCCCGGCGTATGCTTTAACCTCAATTATTTCTTCAGGCACCGGTCTTTCCTGATATTTTATAACGAATACTACCAACGCCGCAAAAATGGCGATCAAAATTCCGGGGAATATCAACCCCTTCAATTCCTTTATGATGCCGTTTTTTATCTCGCGCTTTCTTTCTTCGCTCATTGGATTTAATTTGCTCATACTGATCCTCTTTCGTATCCGTTATATTACAGTCGATACAACATTTCTTTTGTTAATGATATAAAGTAAGCCACGCCCTGAGAAACCATACTGAAGAAAAGCATCAGTAAGAATATCATGACTAACATTGCGAATACGGTGGCGATAAGGAAAAGAATGTTCTTTCCAAAACCATATTCGTGCACCTGACTCATACCGAGTATTCCGATAAACAAAACCCATATGATGGAAATGACATACATAGCCGAGTAAAACTCGCTCTCGTCTACGGTGATGAAATTGCTTAAGAACATCAACGGAAACTGTATGAGCGGATAAGGAGTGATCGCATAACAGGTGGCTATATAAACCTGGCCCAGTCGCCCTTTACCGTCAAACAGTGTGGTAAGTGCCCAGTTGCCGACAACAAACAGTATGAAAGGCAGCAAAACACTGGCTATATACATAAAAATATTAAGATCTTCCCAGTATACCTGTATAAAGATGAAACTGGTGTATCTGAGTCTTATAACATAAGCTGCGATAGCCAACACCAGAATTGTTGTGGCCGCAGAATATGAACCTCGTTTTTCATGTGTCAGATCCCAAAATCCGTCGATGGGGTGGGTCAGACAGTAAAGAGAGAACTTTAAACTTTTAAAATATCTCTGCCAATTTTCTTTGCTTTTCAATGCTGCAAACATGCCGTTTCTCCGTTAGTTGTTATATTTGAATGCATCCGAGATCTGAATCTGATACTTAATGAGCTTGATCCTTCCGATTCCGAGAGGGATAAGGAAAAGTGCAAGTATCACGATAACTATCAAAACGATGTGATCTTCGACAAATTCCTTACGATGCTTCTTATATGCTTTGGAATAATTATCCGCGTCATACTTAAGCTCGAAATAATCCATTGCTTTATCGTAATCTTTCTGTCTTAAATATGCGCGTCCGAGACCGATATATGCAAGATCGTAATTGCCGTTGTATTTCATGACTTCACGCCAGGTCTTTCCGGACTTGGCATATTCACCGTTATCAAACTGATCCATGGCGCCGAACACCAGACGTCCGTAATCGGTAAGCGTAAAAAGTGTGATCGTACAGTCAAGCTGATCGACAACTATGAGATCGTAATCCATATGTTCAAGTGCGAGCGGATTTCTGAAGTAACCGTCCATATTTCCGGCGCCGCCGAATACGCAGATCATTCTTCCCTGATCGTCGTATGCAAAGAGACGTCCTCTGTTTCTGTCAAGACAGACGTATGCGTCATTGTCAAAAACGGTAACATCCGCAAATTTCGAAGGTCCCGAATAACCGCCGCCGTTACCCATATAAAGGTCTCCGTATACGGGGAATTTTCCGTCCCAGTAAACACCGTTTCTTATAAGAATGTCGTCGCCGAGAGGATTGATCCTTCTGACAGAATCGGCATCTCCCGCTTTAAGAGTGTCAGCTTCAACGTTACCGGTACAAGCATATATGAAGCCTTCTTTATCCATGTAAAGATTGTCGTACTCTGTAGGAACGAAAGCTTCCATTTTATTGAGCTGTTCCTGAGTAGCAATCTTTTTCATAAGATACATCTTAAAATCGAACACAACTCGGGTAGCACCTACAAAGCCGTTAAATGTTCCGTCGGCCTCGTATTTGATGAGACCCTTGTTAATACCGATGGCAACACAATAAACTCTGCCTGCGGTATCTATGGCGATCTTTGAGGGCTGGAATACTATGTCTTTATCTATCGAATTGTCGACGGGCTTATTAAACTTCTGAATAAAATTCAGATCTTTGTCAAGTTTAAGGATACGAGCGTTTCCTTTGTCGGCTATATAGAAATCTCCTTCTTCGGAAATGGCGATATCCGTAGGCGAAGAAAAGGTATTGGGCTTTTCGCTTCCTTTAAATGAAGTGATCTCATCAACAAAAGCAAATGACTCACGACTCGTTCTTTCAAATATAGCTATACGGTTATTGCCTGTGTCGCATACATACAAAAGATTTCCTACAACACACGAGCCCTGAGGACTGTTAAGTCTCTTTTCAAGACCGAGTTCGGTAGATGTGAAAACTTTACACACCGAATACATATCCGGTGAATCCTGAACATCTCCCCAATAATCGTAATTGTACGTATAACTTCTGTCGATCGTCGTTGCGTAAGAAGAAAGCGACATACCAAGCAACATTCCTATCGACAATGCAAGTGCTGCAGTTCTTTTAAAACCTTTTCTCATAATGATCCTCTTTACGATCTGATTTGTATTAATCCTTTAAGCCGGAGCTTGCCATTGTTTCAAGAATCTGGCTCTCCGAGAAAATGAAGATTGCTATCGGAACTATCATAACAACAACCAAAACGGCTGCGCCCTGACCGGTACGTGCGATACCGCCGGCCTGTATCTGCTGAAGTGCATATACAAGTGTCTTCTTCTCTTCGGAATAAATAAATGTCGAGGCTTTGTTGTTCCAAAGACCCTGAACCGAAAAGATGATAAGTGTCATCCACGCGGGCTTAACGTTTGGCATAACTATACGCCTGAATACGAGCCATTCATTCGCGCCGTCTATTTTTGCGGCTTCAATAAGTGAGGTCGGAAGACCTTCCATGAACTGCTTCATAAGGAAAAGTCCCATGGGAGAAGCGAATGCGGGAATGATTATTGCCCAGTATGTGTCTATCCAGCCAAGTTTGTTAAGCAACATATAGTTGGGAATCTGCGTAACATAACCGGTAAACATCATTGCCACGGTAACAAGCTTGAAAAACTGCTGATTGCCGGGAAATTCATATTTCGCAAGTACGAAAGCACCCATGGATGCTACGATAAGATGTCCTGCCGTACCTACAAACGTAATGAATGCGGTATTGAAAAGATATCTTGAAAACGTAACCCACGATTTTCCCATCGTAACAAAAAGGTCGGAGAAGTTATCCATAGTGGGGTGCTGTGCAAATACACGCGGAGGGAATTTGAACAGCTCATCCAAAGGCTTCAATGCCGCACTGACCGCATAAACGATCGGGAAAGCCATGATGCAGGCAACCAGTACAAGGAAAATGTACAAAGCGATGTCACCGCCGATGGATCTGTTGGGTTTTCTCCTCTTTATGAGGGGCTTTACATATACTTCTTCTTCTATTGCTGCGTTCTTTTTCTTTCTACTCATTATCAGGTTCCTACTCTTCTTAACAGACTCTGAATTGCTTTATTACATAAAATCATCATAAGGAACAGTATCGTTGCGATCGCACAGGCGTAACCCATCTCGAAACGTGAGAAACCGTAGTCGAAAAGGTGAGTTACTATCGTACGTGCCGCATAGTCGGTTGAAGGATAACCGCAAAGGGCCATTGTAACGTCGCAGACACTGAATGCCTGGGTAATGGACATAACCGCACCGAACATAAGCATGGGCTTCATGTTGGGAAGGGTGATGTACCAAAGTTCCTGCCATCTGTTCTTTACACCGTCCATATAACCGGCTTCATACTGCGAACCGTCGATACCCTGAAGGCCGGCTACGAATGAAAGGAATCCGGTACCAAGACTCATCCAGAGAATAACGACCATACATATGGGAAGCATGTATATGGGGTTGATGAGCCAAAGGATAGGCTTGTTGATGATACCCGTGCTCATAAGGAAAGCATTTACGTATCCGTATGCATCACCTCTGAAGAATACGGAGAAGATAACGTAACAGTTACCTGCTATCGAAGGGGCGTAGAATATTACGACCGCTACCGATCTTACCCAGCGGGGAAGTTCATTTATGAGCCAGGCGAATACGAATGAGGCGATGTATCCGAGAGGTCCGGTACATATGGCTATCATGAGCGTATTCTTGATGGATGTTAAGAAAATCTCATCTTCAAGGATAAGTGATATGTAGTTTTGCAATCCCAGGAAGCGGGGAGCTTCCAGAATGTTGTAGTATGTGAAGCTGTACCAGATTGATGCTACAACGGGATAGATGAAAAACATTGCGAAAAGTACGGCGTAAGGAGCAAGGAAGAGATAGCACATCTTGCTGCGCTTCATCTTCTTGAATGCGACCCTGGCGTCGTGTTTTCTCATTATGGCGTATTTTTGAAAAAACTCTTTCATTCTTCCATTTCTCCTATCGGTTTAACTTCGGTCCACATACCGAACTCTTTACGCTTACGCGTGATCTCGTCGTCTATCTTGACCGAGTAATCGATAATTGTCTCTCTGGTATCGTCTTTATCGTTCAAAACTTTACGAAGTGCGTTTGTGATATGACGTCCCGTGTAATAACCGCCGGGTACCTCACGGATGCCTACGGTCCAATCCCACTGCTCATTGAGAATCTGAATATCATGATAACTCCATGAAAGCTGCGAGAATGCATCTCTGTTTGAAGTAGCGTAACGAGCGGAAGAACCAAGGAGTGCCTCGATCTCACGTCCGAAACGAACCTGCGTATCGGGATCTGCCCACCACTTCATGTATTCCCATGACTGTTCTTTCTTGCCGTCATGGCAATCGATCATCATGGTTGCGGTACCTGCCACGAAGTCGGAACGATCGAGATATACGCTGCCGTCATCGAGAACATATTCCGTTCCGGGAACGAGAGTGAAGTCCCAAAGACCTCTTATCTCGGGTGCGGAAACCATAAGGGTGTTGTATGTCTGATAAGAGATGATACCGATAGGCATTTCGCCCGAACGGAAACGGCTTACGAAGTCGTAAATGCTCGGAAGACCGTAGTCGTTGAAGTATCTCTCGTAATCATCAAACGCTTTTATACCGGCTTCATCATCAACCGTCGTGAACGTTCCTGCCTCGTTGTACATATCTCCGCCGTTCTGATAAAGAAGTGAGAAGTACATTGAAAGGTCGGGGTTGTTACTCATAACGGCCGTGGTTGCTGCCTGCATATTGCTTGCGCCCGCTGCGGAAGGAATACCTACCGAAAGGTTGTTGCCCTGAATGGTGGGAAGCATTTCGATAAGTTCCTGCCAAGTGTTGGGAGGTGTAAGTCCGAGCTCGTCAAGAATGTCTTTACGATAGAACATTACGTTGAACGTCTGAGTCTCGGGTATACCATAAATGGCTCCGTCAAGTCTGAACTGCTCGTAAGAGCTTTCTTTGTAGTGAGAAAGAACTTCTTCCCAACCTTCAAACTGAGTAATATCAACCGATGCTCCACGAAGAGCGAAGTCAACGGGTATGTTCGAATTAACGGTAAGAACTACGTTGGGTCCTCTGCCCGCCATAACCGCACTTAAGAGTGCGCCCTGATCAACGATCTCAACGTTTACCGGAATGCCGGTGTTTGGTGTGAACGAATCGTCTATCATCGATTTAAGAATGGTACCCTGATCACGTCCGGTAAGTACCCAAACCTTGATGACCTGAGAATCTTTTCCGTCATCGTCGTAAACATCGCCTACCGAGTTGTAATCTACAAAGAATGAAGCTACGAAAGATTTGATCTCGTGCCAAGCCTTGGTGAAGAAGTTTGCTCTTTCTTTCTTGGGCTTTACATCCGTTCCGGATATGGCGATATAGTCAACGTCAAGACGTGAAATACTTAAATTGAGCTGTGCGGTACCAAGAGCAGTAACGTTATCTTTGAATGACGTGAACTCAAGAGTGATCTTCTGAGGTTTTCTACAGAAACGTTCCAACTGCTGTGCAACCGTCTGAGCCGAAGCGATCGAATCGGCCTTCTGTCCCGAATAAGCGACCATGTCATCAACGATCTTGAAGAGTCTCATCGACTCAAGTTTCATGGCATCCATGATCTCGGGGTAATTTATGTTGATCTTGTAATCTCTGTACTGGTCGGGGTTGGCACCGGTATATACAAGTATCTTTCTGTATATCTGGTTAAGTCTGAAGGTTGAGTTCTCAAGGTCTTCAAGTATGGGACCGAGTGAACCGAGAGTCGCTTCAAGTCTTATCGTATGCTTGCCCTTTGTAAGGTAGAATTTGTAAGGTGTACCGTTTTCGTCGGCAAGGTCTTTGCAGTCCCAGTCGTTTCTGTAGTCAAAAGAAACCTCATTGAGTGCGTCGAAAGGTACTTCGCCGTCGATATATACTCTTCTGTTGGAAACGTTTCCTCTGGAATAGTTCTGACGGGCTTTGATCATGATATTGTAATAACCGTCTTCAGGAACTTCGAAATCCCATTCTATCCACTGGCCGTTATCTCTCCAGGTATCACCGCCGGAGTAGTTGAGTACCGTATAGGTGACCGAGTTGGGCTGAGTCGTGGGATTTGAACGGTCAAATTTTGCGTAAAGAGATGACTCCGAACGTATAGTGGAATCCTCGCCCTGTACTATGTTTAAGTAGTTGGCGGCGGTTTCGCTTGCGTTAACGCTCGGATTCGAAGAAAGGTAATCTTCGTAAGTCTTTTCTTTGGCGATCGCGTTCAAAGAAAGCTTCTTAATGTACATGGGCTCGTTTTCACTTATGAAAGTGAGCTTTCTTTTGCCCTCTTCAAAATAGAATCTTAATGGCTCGTTAACATAGCCCATATCGTCTTCTATGAGTTTTGACTGCCAGTCATAGATCTCAACCTGCGTGGGACGGATCTCGTTGCCCTGGTTGTCGACCTTCTTTTCTCCTCCGTCTGTCCAGATTCGGGAGAAAGTTATATTCTTTGCTATTTCGTATGGATATTCGTCATCAATAAGGATTCCCCTCTCAGCCTGAACGCCTCGTGACTTGGGGATGAGATATTCGATATAGATATTGTAGAAACCGGTTTCGGGGATATCGATCTCCCAAGAAGCGGTAGATTCAATGTCTGTAAATAATGCTTTTTCGGCGCCTTCGTAATTGTTCTCTACGGTAACATTGCCTTCGGATGTGAATTTGAAGATATCGACGTCAATCGTCTTCACTGCATCCTTTACATCGGAATGTTCTTCGATATAACCTGAGTAAGTACCGGTCCTTTCGAGTCCCGCTACGTCTGTGGAAAGATCCTGCCCTGCGTACTTGTCGTTGAAATTATCAACCTTTCCGAGAGATAAAAGGAAGCAAAGCAGCACAAAACCTGCCAGTACCGCTAATGTGATCACAACCTTTTTGGTGTTCTTACTCATATGATCCTCCACACATACAATTGCGAAAAAGCGCAATTTCTTACTTATAAACAACATACTATATTTTGGGTGTTGTCATGTCTTATTAAATAATGCTATTTTTTAATCAACGTTTGCGCAATATTTACCACTTTCGAGTGTAAAAATTTACTATTCCTTAAAAATCATATGGCGATTTGTCACTGTTTTAATTCATTTTATAAAAATTTAATGACCGATTGCACAAAAATGGGACTTCCTTATTATTGCTTTTTTAATAACTGAGATATACAATTATCATGCTACTTGGATTTTTCTTTTTTCCTATATATATTAGTGTACCTGCGGAGACATTATGCCCCCTTACATAAATAACGATAAAAACAACTATGATAATTTCAATTCGGTAAATTCCGACTATCGCGAACGTCTTATCGCGGCCAACAGCGAAGAGCATGTTACGTTTATGTCCAATTCGCTCCATCGCATATGGTTAAACGACCTTCCGGTAGGTTTTAATTCTCATTGGCATTCCGCTCTTGAGATAATAGTCCCGATGGAAAACTGGTACGATGCCATAATAGGTTCCTCAGAATATCATCTTGAGCCCGGTCATATCTTTATCATTCCTCCCGGAGAGGTTCATGAACTTATGGCTCCCGATTCGGGAAAAAGATTTATCTTCCTTATGAACATTTCCATAATAAGCAAGATCAGCGGATTTGCCGGCATACAGTCATTGCTGACGCACCCTCTTCATATCACAAAAGAAACATATCCGCTTGTATACGACGATATTTATCAGATACTTGTCCAGATCCGCAACGAATATTTCCAAAACAGCGAATATTCCGAGCTCGTCATCCAGGCAAGGCTTATCGATATGTTTGTAAAACTTGCGGAAAATCACATTCATGCCGAAGAACTCTTCCCGACCGTCAAGCCCTACAAGCAAAAAGAATATGTTCAGAAGTTCAACCAGACTCTGGAATATATCGATTCACATTATACCGAAGACATCAGTCTCGATACGATAGCCAATCAGGCAGGATTTTCCAAATTCCATTTTTCGAGACTGTTCAAGATCTATACAAACTATACATTCTGCGACTATCTTTGCTACAGGCGTATAAAGGCAGCCGAAGAACTGCTGGCCATACCCGATCACTCGATAACGGACGTGGCTATGCAGGCAGGTTTCTCGAGCATTTCCACGTTCAACCGTCTGTTCAAGCAGCACAAAGGCTGTACTCCGAGCGAATACCGTTCAAAGCACACAGTCGCCGGTTACAGAAACTCACTGTAAACAATTAAACAAAGCCAAGGCATTCGCCTTCCGCTCGATTTATACACCGTTGTAATACAAAAAAGTACGCTCTCGCGTACTTTTTTATGTTTTCTACTGTTCATAATGATACTTGAAATCCGTAAATACCGCTTCTCCGCCGGCCTCTCTTGTCGAGAACATGAAAAGCCCGAATCTGCATCCGGTAAAGTGGTCAAGTCTGAAATATAATTTGTGCGAATTGCCCACTTTAGCCATTCTGCCGTCTTTTAGCCAAAAGAAATCAAGTTTGTCGACCATGTTTTCAAACGAAGGTTTGAGACATAGCGTTAATTTCGGCTCCGTAAGTCTTATCTTTTCGACCATCTTGCCGGGGAGATAATCGCCTCCGGAAGTGCCGATCTTAAACGAAGGATCTTCTTTTATTCGTTCAACCTTCATAAGATAGTAAACTCCGGCGTTCATTGTTATCCCAAGAAACGCATATTCACCCTGAAGCGCGCACAATCCTGCGACATCGCCTTCTTTTATCTTTGAGGCATCAACCGTGACCTCCGCTTCACACCTTGGCCACATCATCCTCTGAGTAAGAGTGTTCCTGGCCATCGTAAGGTTTGAGCTTATGCTGCCCGTTCTGAGTACGAGTCCGCCCTCTTCTTTTACTTCCCAGAGCGAATTGTCGGGACAATGGTTCCACTCCCATTGAGGCTTCAATCTGTAAGGCACTCCCGGCTGAGGTTTAAAATCATCCGATGTATATAAAGGTTCGTATCTGTAATACGGACGACTTCCGACTACGTTAAACGACTTGGGAACCTTACCGTTGGTGCCGAACACCGGAAGATCGTTCTCCCAGGTTATCGGAACAAGTATCGGGATACGTCCGACCGCACCGCTGTCCTGGAAAAGCATCGCATACCACTTTCCGTTCGGAGTGTCGACTATGCCTCCCTGAGCCACGCCCTGTCCGTCAAGACCTCTGTCATCAGAAAATACGTCTTTTCCTTTATATTCTCCGTCAACGGTATCCGAAACAAATACCGCCTCGGTCCTCATCATTCCTTTAGGCCAATGTATAAAGAAAATGTAATACTTTCCGTTTATCTTATAAAAGTGAGATCCTTCGTAGCCGAGTCCTTCGAAACCTTCGGGTTCTTTTACGATGAGCTTATGGATTCCTCCGGGCAAAGGTGCAGTCAGATCTTTTTTTAGTTCGGTAAGATATATCTCTTTGTTGCCGTATACGATATAAACTTTTCCATCGTCGTCAAACAAAAGCGAACAATCATGATAATAGCCTTCTATCGTCCTCTTCTCCCACGGGCCCTCGACATTTGCGGAGACAAAAAGATATGTGGTCTGAGTATAGTGACTTACAAAGGCGCAATAAAACTTTCCGTCATGGTAGCGAAGCGTAGGAGCCCACATCCCGCCGGCATAGTTGGTGCGTTCATTTTCGAGCCTTTCTTCCGGAATGTCATCCAGGACATCGAAAAGATATGAAGCTATCTCCCAATTTACAAGGTCATACGATCTGAGTATGGCGCCTCCCGGCGAAAAATACATCGTCGTACTTGCCATGTAATATACATCTCCGACTCTTATCACATCGGGATCGGGATAATCGCATTTGGTTATCGGATTGATCTCTGTCAATGGCATTTTCTTTCTCCGTAACGGTTATTTCACTACCGCAAATCCTAAAATCGTAAATTTCTTTGAATGATCGTCGAGTCTTACTTCGACATGATGTTTCGAGGCTTTTTCTTCTTCGAATACTATCAGAGCATTGGCATGCGTCCAGCCGACAATGTGAGGATCGATCGTTATCTTCTCCTCGCCGTCCGCATAAACTTTTGCACTCGTAAACGAAGGAGATGCGGTGTCCATATATACGATCATGAGTGCTTTACAGCAAACGTCCACCGCAAACGGCTTATCCGATCCGCCGTCATGCATCCAGTTGTTGGGGAACTCTTTCGATCCAAAGAGGTCCATCTTTCTCTCGGCATAATGTATCTCGTCGGAATCTTTTGTAAAATCGGCACAATCTATGACCGCTCCGACCGTATTGACCTTGCGGTCAAAGAAAACAATATCTTCGAACTGATCGCCTATCGGGGCGGCGATCTTTTTTATATCCGTATCTTCTCCGCCACTTAAACGATCGGCTTCATTGAACATATTCATAAGGCAGTCGGCCATTATACGATGTCCCGTATTTGTAGGGTGGTAGCAATCATAGAAGAAAGCGAGTTTCGATACCACTCTGCCTTCTCCGGCTTTCAGATAAAACTGGGGAGTAACGCATTCTTTAACGCTCACGGTAGGAAGATCGTAAGCTTTACCGACCGGAAGAAGTCTTTCCTGAAGGTTGTAATCATCCTGGAACACCGAGAAAAGAAGCACTACCGCGGGATTGCCCGGTCCGTTGTATATCTTTCTTACCAAAGAATCGTAGCATCGACCCTCCGTCTCATCTCCGGCATCGTTTACCGCAAATTCGACCACTACAAGATCGGGCACGTTCTTTCCGTATTCAAGAACATCCATCTCATATCTTGTAAGACCGAGTTCCGAAGGGGTTCCTCCAAGACCTGCCTTTACATATTTAACGTTTGTGTCGTACTCCACTCCCGCAATATCGCAAAAGCCCTCATACGCCTTTCTGGCGTAACAGTTGGCATTGATCGGAATGGCGCCGGCACCCTGGGTTATCGAACCGCCTATGAATGCAACACACGTATCTTTGCCGGCTCTTGCCTTTTCGATGGCTCTCTTTACTCTGTAAGTATTGCCTTTTATCATAAGCGACCGCTTTATTATCGCTTTATAGGCTTCGGAAGAAAAATCGACAACTTCTTCCTCGGCAGGCTCCGGAGCAGTGAATCCGTCGTTCAAATAAAATCTTACGGATGCTTTTGCTGCGATACCCGGTCTCGAGAATTCAAATCTTATCTGTCCGGGAATGTTATCATCGTCGGACCACTCAACTTCATCAAGATTGATGAGTATCTCCGATCCGTCACCCTTTACGGTCTTTCGTATCGTGGTGCCTGAAACGTAAGGATCGGTGTGACCGTACATCTGAAAGCAGAAGTCGACATATTCATTTAAGTCTTCGGCTTCTACCGAGACACCGATCTGACGCACAAGCTTTTTAAAGCCTTCCGTGCTTCCGAGAAGTTTTAAGATCTCTTCATCTTCTATATTTCCGACAAGGCGTGCGCTGCTCTCAAGTCTTCCGTCGCTTTCGTAGATCGGCTGCATACCTTTCCCGCCCGGCCATTGCTGGGCAAAAATATCTTTCCCCCGCATTATAAAAAACGAGGCGCCCTTTTTGATCGGATCTTTGGGCGCTTTCGGCTGTAAACTGATATCTGTCATAATGCTAACCCTCCATATTAAAATAATCATAAAAAAACAAGCGATAGTTTTCTTCCTATCGCTTGCCGTAATTTAAGCATTTTATGCTAATAAAACTCTGTTTCAATATTTTTTGTAATTTCCGCTTAATGCAAGAAATGCAAAGAAGTAAAGACAGTTATCGTAATATCTGCGTTCTCCCTTTCTAAGCGGAGTGTTCCAAAACGTTGTAAGCCATTCTTTTGAAAGATCCGTAATTCCGGTAACGGCTGCGGTCTCGGCTACGGTAGCCAGTATACCCACGGGATGAAGTGCCTTGTTACCCGCGTATTCGTCTCCCGTGCGAGTTCCGTCTATTTCGTAAATCCCAAAATCATCTGCTCTCAGATCGCCAATAAGTGCTTTCTGTATCTTTTCGCACATCCGGTACTGGCCAAGATCCTCACCGCCCCAAATATGATCGAGAGAAATATTGGCCGCCGTTCTGTAGGCATCCGAGTAAAACCAGTCATGGCGCATATCCATCCAAGGCAAAGGCTTTTGAAGGGGACGTCCGTCGAATTCGGCATACTCAGCCGAAAAACCGGTAACCGGATGACAGGCCTTTACAAGATATTCACGACTTTCTCTCGCCGCCTCTTTAAAGAACTCTCTGTCTTCTTCATATGCACGAAGTGCAAAAATATCGTAGAAATGAGGAAGATGATATGAAGGATCGGTTACGGGAACGCCCGGAATAAATAATATCTGATGATTGTCAAGGTTAAACATGGGAGCGCCTTCACGTTCCTTACTTCCCTTATGGATCATTGCGGAAAGGATCTTCCTTGCCTCTTCGGAATAATTAAAAATGCCTTCACCGTCTCCCCATCTTGCCGAAGCAAAGAAAAGTGCCATAGCGTAGTACTCTTCTCCGTCGGGAGCAGGTCCGTTTGAGTTCGGTGTTCCGTCAGTCTTGCACGACCACGCGAAATAACCTTCGCCCCAGCCTTCCGTCATATACATATATGTTTTCGACCATTTCCAGATGCGGTCGAACTGTTCTTTCATATCAAGCTGTACGCATAACATCATGCCGTAACTCATGCCTTCGGTTCTTGCATCGTAGTTGCCGGTGTCCATGATATATCCCATGTCTTCACCTGCATCAAAATAAACTTTATCTTCACCGAAGAAATATTCCTGCCTGATCTCTTCAAGCCTTTTTTGAGTCTGCTCGTCGGTTATGCCGATCTCGTTAAAATAATTCTTATAATTCATATACTCACCATTATGGGTCACCCATCGCCTTAGTTAATTTTTTCGTGTGATAACACGCGCTATTTCATCAAAATCCATGCCGTATTCGATATTGTACGTTCCGACACTTATAACCTTGTCATATCCGTTGTCGCATAAATACTTATCAAACTCGACTGCGGATTCGACAAGACCGGCTTCGTATATCCTTCTTGCAACGCTTACGGAACTGTCGCCTCTGATCACTGTGATCACAACTCCGTCTTCGCCCGGAATAAAGCCTTTTTCATCCGAAGGAAGCGGATTGATCGAGGGAGGGGTTACTTCCTCTTTCTCATTTGCGTCCTCGGTGATATCTTTGTTCAAAGATTCCTTTTCTTCTTTTGTTTCATTGCTGTTGCTTTCGTTTACGATCGGCGGAACCGTTTCTTTATCCGGTTCGATAAATGCAGGTACTTTATCCGTATCGTCGGTTTTTACAGCGGTATCTTCTTTTTTACCCGCATCGGTCGCCGGGGAAGTTTCGGCTTTATCATCCGTAGTCTGCGCCTCTTTTACGGATGACTCGGTCTCCTTCTCCTTATTTGCCGAATCGGTAAGTATTGACGATTCGGTCATACCGAGTTCGGCCGCGCGCTTTTTGATTTGGGCATCGCTTAACCTCTCTTTGGAACTAAATCCCAGAACAAGCGCTGCCAAAATAAGTCCCGCGCCTATACCGCGGGAGTAAGATTTCAGATTCATAAAATATCCTTTACTTCTTATTGGCAAAAAGATCGATCACAAGTTTGACTTCTCCGACACCGAGTCCGAGTTCCTTGGCGATAGCCATGTTTGACTTGCCTTCTTCGTGCATCTTTCTTATCTGATCGTTCTTGTTTTTGCGGCTTTCGTTGTCCCTGTCAAAATACAGTTCGACTTCGGGACTTTTATCTGTACCGGGACTGTCATCATTGTCAGATACATTCATCCTCGGTGCACCTACAGTCTTACCGGTAACAGGCTTCTTAACTGTCCTTTTTGCGGAAACTTTCTGAGGTTTTAACGGAACAAATTCAGGTTCTTCGGGTTTGGATGCATCCGGTGCATCTGCCTCAGCTGCCGAGACATTTGATAACAGATCGTTCGTGAACTCGGCTTTTTTGCTAAGTTCTTCGTCTTTTACTTTAAGTATCTCTTCTTTGACTTCAAGCTGTCTGTTCTTTTCTTTCAGCTCTTCATCTTTGATCTTCAGAGCTTCATCCGAGTTTTTAAGCTTTTCGCCCTTGTCGTTTAACATATCATAAAGGAAGACCGCTTCCTTATGATTGTCGTTGATACGTTTAAGTACCGTCTCGGAATATTCATCCACAGCCATTATCTTTTCGTTGGAAAGCTTCTCAAGCTGCCTTTCCGTTTTTTCAACGGAATAGTTAACGGTCTCGTCAACTATCTCTTCGATGCGTTCTTTTGCGTTTGAAACTTCGCGCTCGACCATTTCCTTAATGACTTTTTCGTCGATCTTCTGACTGTCTTTATCTTCCTTTTTTCTTGAATCCGGCAGAAAGAACGATGCCACAATAAACACCACTCCGACTGCCAGCAAAACTATTGACGCTGTGCTCATCCTTCACCTTATCAAATACGGATGTCAAATGACCCGGGTCGGCCTTTTACCACAACCTTCCCTTCTTTATCATTGTCGTGATCTCCGTGTTCTTTTTTTCTTTGTCCGCCATCCCCGCTGTATTCGTTCGAACCCTTCTCTCTGGCATCAAAACGCTTTTGATTGTTCGATGTCTCATCGGTTCTTACGATCGCATTGGATTTGTTGTCCGTTTCATCTTTCATGTGCTGGACAAAACTTGCCTGATCCGATGTGATCTTCGAATCCTCGGCCTGGCGTTGTATTGCGAAATCCTGTACTCTCGTGATCGAGCCCTGGAGCTCAAGAGGACCAATTGCCATACCCTACCCCCTTAATAGATTGCGGCCATTTTAACGTCTCCCGCCTCTTTAATGAAACGGCAGTATTTCATTGAAGACTTAACCGTGGTTGACACGTCACCGATACAAATCTTTGTTCCCGGAAATACATCGCCGGTAACGATGACCTGACCTTGTGTATCGGCATCGAGAACGTGCTGATACTGCTCAAGTTCCTGCATGCACTGTGCAAGACGTTCTCCGCTTTTCTTGCTGATAGTTGCAAGCTGCTGTATCTGAGCTATCTGATCGGGAAGCATTTTGACTCCCTGCTGAAGTTTCTGCTTTGCACCTTCCAAAACAGGTTTGATGGTGGCAAGCTGCTTGTTAAGTTCGGCGATCTCTTTTTGCAGAGCGGCAACAGTCTGTTTAACGGTCGCATCCATTCCGACTTCTATTATCGTATCCGCACCCATCTGAGAGCCAAGGTTCTTAACGGATACCGAAACAGTTGCGCAAACACGTCCTCCCGTTATGAATCCGCGCTTACCTACCGCATGTACTTCCGTACCGGCAACAACGGTGCTGTGAAGGATCGACTCGGCATCAACATAACCTTCCGCAGTAGCGGTGGCATTTTCGATGAACTTGCTGATGATATTTCCGCCGGCTTTTAACGTTCCCTTATGCATACCGTTCATACCTCTGGCGATTATGATGTTTTCGCCGGCTTCAAGATATGCGCCTTCCACCACGCCTTTAACATCGATGTTGCCGCTGCATTTTATTGAGAAGTTTTCACAAACATTTCCGTTTACGGTAACGCTTCCTTCGTATTCAATATTTCCGACTGAGTTATCTACGTTCTCAACTTCCAGAACATCGGATACGAATACCTTACCTTCAACAAGCGTAACGTGCCCGTTAACATCGGCGTAAAGATTGCACTTGTCTTCGCTTTGTGTAATATTACGTCCGAATTTGAGTATTGCCGGACGAACGTCTCTGGGCTTGATCTTTTCGCCCTTGACATTCTCACCCATTTCGCCTTTGACAGCAGGTGTGAGTGTTGCCAAAAGATCACCCTTCTTACAGTTGTTGATCGTGTTTAAGTGGAAAAAGTCGACCGATCCGTCTTCGTTCATCGTAGGACGAACTCTGGGATCTGTATTGAAGAAATATTCTATCGAAGCATCCGAACCCTGTATCGGAGGTTTTCCCTTCGCTACAACGTAATCGGTACAATAATGTCTTTCCTTAAGGAATTTGTCAATTTCTGCTTCATCGATACCCGAAATAACTCCGCGTGCCGTAAGCTCGTTCATAAAGTCGGACTTGCTCATTTTCGCACCGCCCGCAAAAGGTGCAAAAACTCTTACGGTAACGAGCATATTGTCGGGAGATACGGTAACCTTGCAAAATTCTCCGTCTGCAAAAGAAAACTTTGATGCGGTACGAAAATCGGTCTCCTCGGAGGCTATGAGCGCATTCATGAGGTCCTTGGGCTCATACACCATGTTTTTTAAAGAAAGATATTCAACAACATCTTCCCTTTTTAAAGGTTCACCGCCGTCAGTCGCGGGAAATACTCTGAGTACTGCGTTTCCGTTTACCTGTACTATTTGAAAATATGCGTTCATGCGATACCCCCTGATAGACCCTATGCAAGGATTCCCATATAGTTGCCGAGTTTCTCTTTCATTTTCTGCAAAGCTCTGGTATGAAGCTGTGACACTCTGGATTCGGAAACTTCCAAAACGTAACTGATTTCCTTAAGCGTCAGTTCTTCGTAGTAATAAAGCAAAATGACTTTCCGTTCCTTTTCCGTAAGCGTGTCCAAAGATGCCGCAAGCTGCTGCTTGAGTTCTGCCTTCTCCAAAACTTCTTCCGGTCCGTCGAAATGTGAAGTCAGATTCTTTTCATTCGGAACTTCACTTCCCGATTCCATAAATTCATTAAGCGAAACTACATTGGTAACTTTCATCTGCGATTGCCAGTCACACAATTCGTCGGAAGTGATGTTTAACTTTTCGGCTATCTCGTCGTCTGTGGCGGGACGCCCCTTCTCAAGTTCCACTTCTTTCATTGCATTGTCGATCTGACGCTGACGCTGTCTGACCGTTCGCGGGATCCAGTCCATCTTTCTTATCTGATCGAGAATAGACCCTCTTATTCTTAAACTGGCGTAAGTTTCAAACTTTACATCCTTTGAAAGTTCAAATTTGTCGATCGCATCGATAAGGCCGAATATTCCGTAACTTACAAGATCGTCGTACTCTACGTTGTAACCCAAATACATGCTTAAACGACCTGCGACAACCTTAACAAGGGGGGCATACTCAAGTATCAGCTGCTCCCTAAGTTCAGGTGATTTCTTAACCGAATATTCGTCCCATAGTTTTTTCTTACCCTGATCGTCCATGTACTAATTCCGTCCTTTAAGAATTAGAATCCCCGTTTTCTTCCTCTGTTCTCTCATCCTGATCCGAAACGGGTTCTTTTTCTATGACCGCTCCTTCGTCCGCAACTTTTGCGCTGTTCTTTGCATCAAAGGAATCAAGTACCATTCTTATGATGCATCCGATCGTATAAAAGATAACCAACGTCGCGAGAAGCGTTATCAGCATGGTGCTTAACTTAAAGCCACGAAAGTATGCGGTCAAAGCCGTTATAAGACCTGCAATGAGCATGATGAACAACGGCATTTCTTTTCTGGTCATTTCCCTTACCCCTAAATTGTCCTTTCCGCTTTTCCTACCGCACGTATGACATAATCTCCGGTCTCGGGATAAAAGATTACCGTACGACCGAAGTTCTCACCCGTGTCTTCTGCAAGTATCGGAATACCGAGCGTCTTAAGAGCTTTCTTGCTGGCTTCAACATTTCTGTCTCCGACTCTTACAAGATCGGTCTTGTTCTGAAATGCAAACATCTGAGCTCCGCCTGCGATCTTGGCTACCATTCTTGCTCTCTTGGCGCCTTCAAGCTCCATAAGCCTTACAAGCTCAACTATTCCTGTATCCGCAAATTTGTATATGTTATTGTTTTGCCTTATGGCTGTCGAATCGGGCAGCATTACGTGTGCCAGACCTCCGATCTTTGTGATCGGATCGCGGATCGCAATGCCTACACAGGAGCCCAGACCCAAAGTGGTGATACCGTCGGGACTCTTGCATACCTTAAGATCGGCCATGCCCACCTTAATTATCTCACTCATATCCTGTCAATTCCTTGTGTCCTTTATTCAACCAAGTCCCAGTGCTTTCAGAATCTTAGCATAGGATTCCAGATCCGGCACAAGGATAAAGTATCCGTCCAATTCATAGTCGTCGGTAAACTGTGTCTGGATGAGAAGTATCTTGTCACCCAAAGTTCCGAACTCAATAGCCGGCACGCTCAAAATGGCGCCTGCCATATCTATTGTAAGGTCAGGGACCGAAGGATAGATCTTCAGATTAGTGATAGTCGAAAGGGAGTTAAGATAAGCACCTGTAATGATGTTTCCTATCTCCTTAAGTGCCGAAAGCTCAATCTCGCTGAAGTCGTCTTCCGTCATCTCCATCCCCATAAGTTTCGATACAAGATGTCTTGCAGATTCCTTTTCCAGCAAAAACATAATGCTTCCGGTGATGTCACCTTCGACACAAAGATATATGCCGGCCATGATCTGCTCCTCGCCGCCCATCGTATCGCCTATCTGGTTAAATTCAAGCAGTTTTACCTGCGGAACCTTCATATCCACTTTGCATTGCAGCATCTGTGCGAGAGCAGTAGTGGCATTTCCGGCGCCGATATTGCCGAGTTCCTTTAGCACGTCAAAATACTGTTCGGACATGCTTTCCAATGTGATATCGCTCATATGTACTCCGTTCCCATAAAACAATGCAGATATTCAGAATAGATTAACTATTCTGAATATCTACCATAATTTTACTACTTATTCCTTCTCTGTTGCAACAACGTTTAAATCCAAAAGTGAAATTAAACCGTTTGCGCATTTACCTACGCTCGATACGAAGTTTGCATGATCCTGAGAAGTATCGGAAGCAACCTTTTCCACCTGCTCCTCTTCGAGAGTCACAACTTCTTTGACTTCATCTACGATAACGCCGATGGTACCTGCCTGCTCAAGCTTAAGGATGATGATACGCGATGCTTTTGTAAACACATCGTCATCCAGTCCCATTTTAAGTCTTAAGCTCATTACGGGAATAACTTCGCCTCGAAGATTGATAACACCTTTTAAGTATGAAGCTACCTTCGGTACTCTTGTGATGTGAACCATCCTCGAAATGTTCTCAACATATGAAATGTTGATACCGTAGGATTCATCGCCGATTTTGATGACTATATATTGCATACTGCCGTTATTTGTTCCGATCTTTAATTCATCCATTATCGATTCCTCCTCATTAAATCAATGCATTGGCATCAAGGATCAACGCAACTTCGCCGTCGCCGAGGATTGTTGCACCGCTGATGAATTTGCACTTGCTGATATATTTGCCCATGGACTTGATAACGATCTCCTGCTGGCCGATGAGTTCATCAACAACGAGTCCTGCAAGCTTGTCGCCCTTCTTAACGATAACAACCATGAGATTGTCTTCGGGTGACTTCGTTGATTCAATATCCAAAACATCATTAAGTCTGATTATCGGTATAACGTTTCCACGAAGTGTGATAACTTCTTTGGACTGTACAAACTGTATCTCGTTTGCGGGTATATCTTCGATCGTCTGGATGGATCCGAGGGATATTGCATATTTTTCGCCTCCGACGGTAACCATAAGTGCCTGGATGATCGCAAGTGTAAGAGGAAGACGAACTATCCATGTACTTCCTTCTCCGAGTTTGCTCTTAACTTCAACCTCGCCGCTGAGTGCTTCGATCTTGGACTTAACTACGTCAAGGCCTACGCCTCGACCGGATACTTCCGAAATCTGCTTTGCGGTAGAGAAGCTGGGAAGGAACAGAAGATCTATGATCTCCTTAGAGGACATGTTCTCAGCCTGTTCGGGGGTGATCGTGCCTCTTTCTATTGCTTTTGCTCTGACCTTGTCAACATCGATACCGTTACCGTCATCTCTTACTTCGATGACAACGTTGTTACCGTCCTGATAAGCATCAAGGAAAATGGAACCGACTTCGGGCTTACCGCGTTCTTTACGAACCTCGGCAGATTCAAGACCGTGGTCAGCGGCATTTCTTAACAAGTGCATAAGAGGATCGCCGATCTCGTCAACAACGGTGCGGTCGAGTTCCGTCTCTTCACCTGTCATGTAAAGTTCCATCTTCTTTCCGAGCGTCTTTTGAAGGTCACGGATCATACGAGGGAATTTACTTACAACGCTCTCGATGGGAACCATTCGAACCTTCATAACGGATTCGTGAAGTGATGTTGTTACGCTTTCAAGATATTCAATATGTTCCGAGAAGTTATTGTGATTTGCTTCATCGGAATTTGTAGCCGAAACAAGTGAGTTCTTTGCGATTATAAGCTCGCTTACGAGGTTCATGAGTGAATCGAGTTTCTCGATATCAACTCTGACCGTACGATTGACAACAGGCTTTGAAACGGCCTTCTTTTCTGTCTTTGCAGGTGTTTCCTTCTTTGCCGGAGGCTGTGCGACAGTTTCTTCTTTCTTGGGTGCTTCCTCTGCGGGAGCTTCTTCTGCGGCAGCATCTTCCTTAGATGCTTCGATACCTGCGAAATCAGCATCCGTAAGAGCCGATCCGAAAGCATCTTCTATTTCCGATACGTTCTTGATTGCTGCGATAAGAGTGTCAAGAGAAGCATCCGAAACCGTGATGACGCTGAAGTCGAAATCGAACTTCTCGTCCTCAATATCCTGGCTTGAAGGTTTTGAAAGAATGATCTCGCCGTGCTCTTCCAATGCCTTGAAAACAAGGAAAGCTCGTGCGGCCTTTAAGATACATGTTTCCTGAACCTTTACGGTTATTCCGTATAAATTCTTTCCTTCGGCTTTTGCAGCTTCATAAAGACTCTTTTCGGTATCGGTGAGTTTGATCTCACGCCATTTTTCTTTGTCGTTAGCTGCGGGTGCGGGTGTTTCCGCTTTTGCTTCCTCTTTTTTGGCTCCGCCGGATGCGGCATCACCACCGCCGCCGTTAAGAATATCGTTGAGAGCTTTGATAAGAGGTTCGTTATCGTTCGTGCCTTCGTCTGCCGACTCCTGAATGGAGGATGTATACTCTTCCAATGCATCAAGACACTGGAAAAGAATATCGATCATGTTAGGCTGAACTTTGATGTTACCGTTACGTACTTCAGAAAATACGTTTTCCATGTCATGAGTAAGATTCTGCATGCGCTTGAATCCCATGGTACCTGCCATACCTTTTAAGGAATGGGCTGCACGGAATATCTCGTTAATGGTATCCATGTTTTCGGAATCCTGCTCAAGTTCGAGAATCTGTGTGTTCAGACTCTGCAAATGCTCCTTGGTCTCGTCAAGGAAAATCTCTAGATACTGGCTGACATCCATTTTACATTACCCCCACGTTCATAATGATCTCCTGTGCTATCTGTTTAAGGGGTACTACACAGTTTGATAAACCGGCGTTGTACGCGCTCTTAGGCATCCCGTAAACAGTACAGGAGTCTTGGTCCTGTGTGATTACGTATGTGTTTTTATGTTCCTTCAGATACGCGATTCCTTTTGTCCCGTCGGCTCCCATGCCGGTCATCACCACACACACAGCACGGTCGGTGATACCGTTGGCAAGAGACTCGTACATATAATTGGCTGAAGGTTTTACTCCTTCTCTGGTGGGTTCGTCACTGTAACGGATCTTGTAAGTGTTCCCTACGGAATCAATGTTTAAGTGCTTGCCGCCTTGGGCCACGTAAACGTGTCCGCTTTCGAGAGCCTCACCGTCCTCTGCTTCGGAGACCTTGATCTCGCTTAAAGAATCAAGTCTTTCCGCCAGGGAAGCGGTAAACCCCGCAGGCATATGCTGCACGATAACGACCGGTGCCTTAAGTGAGGCCGGAAGAAGCGGAATGACCTCCTGCAAAGCTTTGGGACCGCCGGTTGAACTGGCGATCGCAACGATCTGCTTGTCCTTAACGGTTCTTTTTGCTCTAGAAGCAAGCTCTATGAGCTTTTTATGAGTTTCGCTGCGTGCTGCCTCATCTTCCGGTTTATCGGTAAAATCAGATGCCTTGCTCTCGCATACAACCTCTAAGATCTTAATAAGTCCGGTATCAAAGACACCGTTCTTGCAATCTCCGGGATTGTCGGGCTTGTGGATAAAATCGATGGCGCCCAGACTCAAAGCATCAAGCGTTGTCTTGGCACCTTCTTTGGTATCCGTACTGGCCATAACGACTCTGGCGGGGATCTTTCGATCCCTTAGCTCCTTAAGGAGTTCCAGTCCCGTCATCTTCGGCATGTTGACGTCCAAAATTACCGCGTCATATGTTTTCCTCTTCAGAAGCTCCAAGGCTTCCTCACCGTTCGTTGCACGATCCGACACTCGGAATCGGGTATCTGCGTTGATTATATCACAGATAACTCTTCTCATGAGTGCAGAATCATCAACTACCAGTATATTTTTCATAAAATTGCCTCATTTTGACGTTAATTTTCAGTTAATTTAGAACAATTAGCGTCCTCTGTTCCTTCTGAGTCTTCTTTCTTCGTCAAAAATAAACTTGATTATTTCTTCACGAACATCGTTGCTGAGATCAACATACTGTACTCTGTGCTCGTATTCTCCGGGACGATTTGCGACTTCACGGACGCTGAGCACTTTTCCGACGGTCTCATAATCTTTGGCTATTCCATCGTTAACAAGCTGATAAGTACAATATACAAGACTTCCCTGTTCGTAAGGATGATCGGAAATGAAACGTATTCCGCCGCCGCTGATATCGACGATAAGGCTTCTTCTTAACGGAAGACCCGGTACCAGCATTGCGTGATGTGCCTCTATGGCCTGCACTTCCTCCTGTTTTAACTCTCTCGTCTTCATATCGAGAACACAGCTGAATCGATAATAATCTCTTCTCTGGTGCTTTCTAAGATTGCTGGTAAGTTCAAAAACAAGCACATAAACGTTATTGCTTTTGTATCTGTCGATAATACGTGCGAAACACTGATACAATCCCTGGGCCGTATAAAAGCAAAGATCGTACTCTCCGTCTATAGGCAGTAATATCAGTTTTGTCTTCTCCATCGGCATAATGACTTCAAGTCTGTCGTCAGACAAAACATCATATACTTTTGTTGTGTATACCTTCTTGACCCCATCCGTTCCGGATAGTCTGTCTACAGCCTGGAGATCCACCTTGTCTCCCGCAAAGACATATTTTGATAACATATTCCCGCTCCTTTACTGATTGGAATTCTGATTAAATTTTTTACCCGTAACTATATGTGAAAAGAACGCGGCCATTCCCCGTCTCTTAACACCCGACATCATCTCTTTGTTCATAAGTGTAGCCGCTATCTGTTCGTAAGCAACCGCAGACTTTGCATTCGGTGTCTGGATAGATACCGGCATCTGCTGCATTACGGCTTTGGAAAGTGCGGGATCTTCGGGAACCGCACCCAGATATGAAAGAGGTAACTTTAGATACCTTGCGACTACTGCGTTCAATTTGTTGAAAAGCGCCTGACCTTCCTGCGCATTTTCAACTTTGTTGGCAATGACCTTCACCTGCGAATTGTCGGGTGAAAATCTAGCATGTCTCGAAAGCGCTTTTAAAAGCGAATAAGAATCGGTTATCGATGTGGGCTCGGGTGTGGTTACAAGAAGTATCTCTCCGCTCGCCACCAGGAATTCGAGCACCGCGTCGGAGATTCCCGCTCCCGTATCCACGATAATAACGTCTGTTATCGCATCAAGTTCGGCCAGATTCTGTACAATATATGTAAGATGTTCCCGGTTTAAGTTGCTCATCCCCGCTATCCCCGATCCGCCCGAAATAAATCCGACTTCGTTGGGACCCCAGGTGATGATGTCTTTAATGTTCATGCCCTGGTAGATCAGATCTGCAAGATTGTGTTTGGGAACCGCACCAAACATTACTTCAATGTTGGCAAGACCAAAATCCGCATCGAGAATGATCACCCTCTGTCCCATCTTGCGAAACTGTATCGCAAGATTTATGGAGGTGTTTGACTTACCGACACCGCCCTTACCGCTCGTTACCGTTATGACTCTGGCTACCGGTCTGGGAGCCACGTTGTTTGCTTTGATTATATTTCTTAATTGTTCTGCCTGATCCATGATCACCTTTTACCTCCCAGAAGGTTCTTTACCGTGCGCTGGGCGTTAAACTGTTCGATATCGTCGGGCACGTTCTGTCCGCAGGTTATATAGGAAAGAGATGCACCCGTATAAAGCTTCAGGTTAAGAAGGTTACCCAAAGCCGTTGTTTCATCGAGTTTTGTAAATATAAGCTTATAATCTGTTATCTCAGAATATGCATCGGCGATACTCTTTAAGTCTCTGTACTTTGTTGTGGCGCTTACAACAAGGTAAACTTCCTTTTCAACAATGCCGTCCGCCGAATGAACAAACTCACCCATAATATTCTTCTGCTCACGATTCTGGTGAGAATGTCCCGCAGTATCCACAAATACGTAATCGAAATCTCTGAAATCGTCGAGAGCCGATTCCATTTCTTCTATTGTATAAATGATCCTGAAAGGAACTTCGAGAATGTTGGCATACGTTCTTAACTGTTCGGCGGCCGCTATTCTGTATGTATCGGCCGTAAGAAGCGCGATCTTTTTCTTCTGCTCGACAGAAAACTTTGATGCGATCTTGGCGATCGTAGTAGTCTTTCCGACACCTGTGGGGCCTACAAAGAACACCAGTTTCGGTCCTTTTTCGGCAGGAGTGATGCATAAAGGCTTTTCAAACTTAAGTATCATCTTTTGATAGATGCCCGATAAAGCCACATCGAACGGAGTGCCCGCTTTTGTGACTTTTCTGGTCTCTTCCACTATGCTCGTGGCATATTCTTCGTTTACTTCGTTGTCGGTAAGTGTCGACTTTAAAAGATTGAAGAAAGTGCACAGCTCATCGTTTGATGCTTCGGACTTATCCGAAACATCGGACGATCTGTCTGTCTTCTCGTTTTCTTTTTCCCTGTTCCTGTCAATATCGGGAGAAAGCTTTTCTTCCAAAAGATTCTGAAGGCTGTCAAGCTTCTCTTCGAGTATATTGCCGGGTCTTGGGCGCTCATATGTAACGGGTCTGTCTGAAACCGTCGAATCATCCGAAGAGACCGTTTTGTCAAAACGTCTGAGTCGCTCAACTCCCGTCTCGCTTTCCGCCTTCTCAACAATGGAATTTACCTTGCCAAGCGCTTCGGTAATGTTTCTGGCGCTTACGTTTGCCTTTTCCTGGATGGCACGGTCGGTATCGTCTTCCAAAGCTACCGTAACCTCTACCATCTGAGGTGAAAAGATCGCAAAGATCCCCTTCTTTTTTACATTCCTTACGTTCATAACGACAACGTTGGCTCCAAGTTCTTTCCTTGCAGCCTCGATCGCTTCACTTTCTGTTTTCGCCTGAAATTTCTTAATGATCATTTATGCAGTCACCATTCCGACAGATTGTAATTCCACATTTGACTCTATTTCATTATAGCTTACAACTACCAGATCTTTGTAGTAATCTTCCGTAAGTCTCTTAAAATACATTCGAACGATCGGGGAAGTTATTATGATCTGGTTCTTTCCGAGATCGTCGAGTTTCTTTAGCTCTTTTCCGGTAGCGCTTATTATCGCCTTTGTCTTCTCGGGATCGAGAGTAAGATAGGCTCCCTGCTCGGTCTGTTTTACGCTTCCCATGATCTCCTGCTCGAGTTTCGGATCGAGTGTGACAACGCTCGTAGTCTCGTTCTGAGGGAAGTATTTACCCGATATCGATCTCTTAAGCGATTGACGTACATATTCCGTAAGGATATCCGTATCTCTTGTCGTCGGAGCATAATCCGCAAGAGTTTCGAATATGGTCAGGAGGTCTCTTATCGAAATGCCTTCCTTTAACAGGTTTTGAAGTATCTTTTGGATCTCGCCGAGCGAAAGGAGCTTCGGATAGAGTTCGTCCACAACCTGAGGGTTTGTCTCTTTCAAATTGTTGATAAGACTCTGCACATCCTGCCTCGTGAGCAGTTCCGCGATATGCTGTCTTATGATCTCCGTTAAGTGAGTCGCAATGATCGACGGAGGATCCACGACGGTATAACCCATACTTTCGGCTCTTTCTCTCTGTCCTTCCGTTATCCATACGGCAGGCAGGTGAAAAGAAGGCTCGAACGTCGGGATACCTGTTATCTCTTCTTCAACAAATCCCGGATTCATGGCCATATAATGGTCGAACAGTATCTCGCCCTCACTGACCTGAATACCTTTAATCTTTATGATATATTGATTGGGATTTAGCTGTATATTGTCTCGCAATCGGATGATGGGAACAACGGTACCGAGTTCAAGCGCGATCTGCCTTCTTATCATTACGACACGATCGAGAAGGTCGCCGCCCTGACTTACGTTTGCAAGCGGTATGATACCGTAACCGAACTCAAGCTCGATCGGGTCAACCGACAGCAGCGAATTGACATTCTCCGGCTGCCTGATCTCCTGTGCTTCCTGTTCTTCCGTCTCTGCTTCATGCTCTATATTGGCCGTTTCTATCGTACCCTGCATGGTTCGTCCCGCTAATATAAATATAATACCTATCGCGAGAAAAAGAAATGTATTAAGAGGAGTTACCAGACCAAGTCCGGCTATAACGGCACCTACGATATAGAGGGCTTTCGGAATACCGAAAAGCTGTCTTACGAGCACGTTTCCGAAATCCGCACTTCCCGAACCTTTGGTGACCAGAATACCCGTCGATAAAGAGATGAGAAGCGAAGGAATCTGGGATACGAGTCCGTCACCGATGGTAAGTATGGTGTATGTGTTAAGAGCGGAGCTTAGATCTTCGCCACGCATCGTAACGCCCATGATGATACCGCCCACAACGTTTATGGCGGTAATAATAAGACCCGCAACGGCATCTCCCTTTACGTACTTAACGGCACCGTCCATGGAACCGAAGAAAGATGCTTCCTGCTGTATCTTGTCTCGTCTTTGCTTTGCCTCGGCGTCAGTAATGGCACCTGTATTTAAGTCGGCATCGATGGCCATCTGTTTACCGGGCATAGCGTCCAGGGTAAATCTTGCGGTTACTTCCGCAACTCTTTCCGAACCTTTGTTGATAACGAGGAACTGAATGATAAGAAGTATCAGGAAAACGATAACGCCGACTATAAGATTTCCGCTTCCCACGAACGAACCGAAAGTCTCAACGACGTTACCGGGATCGCCGGTCGTAAGAATAAGTCTTGTCGACGATACGTTAAGCGATATCCTGAATATGGTCGTAAAAAGAAGGATAGTCGGGAAATATGACATTTCCAGAACTTCCTTTGAAAACATACATACAAAGAGGATAAGAAAAGCAACGGAAATATTGATCGCCAACAAAACGTCCAGTAAGACGTTGGGAATAGGCACGATCAACATGATAAAGGCTGCAAGTATATAAGCGGCAACGCCTACGTCTGCTCCTTTGATCTTACCGTTCACATCCTTACCTCCTCTCTGTTATTTTTTAAGAATCACGCTTTGCCTTTAAGATGATATACAAACGCAAGAACTTCGGCCACCGACTGATAAAGTTCGGCGGGAACCATCTCTCCTATCTCAACGTTTGCATAAAGCATTCTCGCAAGCGGTTTATTCTCAACTATCTCAATATCATTGTCTCTGGCGACTTCCTTGATCTTTTGGGCCAGATAATCGGCACCTTTTGCGATCACCACAGGTGCATCGTACTTATCCGCATCGTACAAAAGTGCGACCGCATAATGCGTCGGGTTTGTAATGACGACATCCGCTTTGGGGAGTTCCTGCATCATTCTTCTTCTCGAAGCCTGCATCATCCTCTGACGGATCTTGCCCTTGATCTGAGGATCACCTTCCTGCTGCTTGTATTCGTCTTTGACTTCCTGTTTCGTCATCTTAAGGTCGTCGTTGTATTTCCACTTCTGATATGCGTAATCAAGAAAAGCGATTATAAGATATGCTATGGAAATCCTTATACCCATGTTAATGAGTATGTTACATGTATTGGCTATCCCCGAATTTAAAGACATGTCATACAGTAAAAAGAAACCTGTGACGTTCTTCCTAAGATACGAATAAGCCACCCATGCGATAATGACTATCTTAAGTATTGACTTTAAAAGCTCAACGAGCGCAGTCTTGGAAAATATCTTTTTAAAACCGTTTATCGGATTTAATTTGCTTCCTTTGGGCTGAAGCGGTTTAGCGGTCGGATGCCACTTAACCTGAGCCACATCGCATACGAACGATACGATAAAAGAAACAAGCATAACAGGAAGAATTATGATAAGCACCTGAGAAAATACCTCTGTTATGAGGGTTATGATACTTACTTCATTTACTCTTCCTTCGTAATTCTTTATATATTCGGGTATATCGTCGTAAACAAGTCTGAACATACCGAGAAGCCTCTCGGCAATGATCGTCGCATAAACTCTTAATATTACAAATGCCGCCATTAAGCTGAAAGCATTTTCGATCTCCTTGCTTTTGGCTACCTGGCCTTCGTCTCTGGCATCATTTTTCTTTTTTTCGGTTGCCGGTTCGGTTTTTTCGCCGCCCGGACCGTCGGAAGCGAAAAACTGAAGATTAAATTCTAATGTCACAGCATCGACTCCGTAAGGATCGTAACCATTTTCCTCATCTCGTCGATAAGCATCGATGAAATATTGGGAAGCATGGCGGTTGTCAAAAACAAAACTCCAAGTCCGACAAGAACCTTTATCTGCATACCTACCGCAAACATGTTCATCTGCGGAGAAACTTTTGCAAGTATCCCGAGAAGTGAATTTAACAAAAGCATGACCGCAAATATCGGAAGACATATTTTTACGCCTATCATCATATAATCTTTTAAAAACTCAAGGATAGCCGCCAGAAGGTTATCGGACGAAAAGATCGCACCGTTAACGGGGATCAGCTTAAATGTTTCGGCAAGGGCTGAGACTATGAAATGAAACAGTCCGCTGACGAGAAGCATTAACGTCACCGCATATTGATAATACGCGCCCGAAATGGTCACATTCTGATTGGTGTTGGGATCGAACAAAGTTACCATCGAAAGACCCGTCTCCATATCGGAAATGTGGCCCGCAAGGCTTAGGATCGTGGAAACTATCTGTGCTCCGTAACCTATCAAAAGACCCGTAACGGCTTCTTTTAACACCAATACCGAATAACCGAATATCGAGTTGTATTCAAGCGGAGTATACGGAACCAATCTGTAGAGCAATACGGCAAAAAGAAAACTGAAACCGATCTTTACATGATTCGGAACTCCTCTCATCGAAAAGAAAGGAGCGACATATATAAACGTAGCCACCCTTATCACGATCAAAAGGAAATACTCAAGTTCATCGAGAGAAAACGAATAATCGATCATCTTCTTTCTCCTTAATGAACATATTGCCCGAAATTGCTCCAAAGAGTAACTATATAATCTCTTAGCGTCGTAAGCATCCAGTGTCCCAAAAGCATGAGTGAGAGAAATACACATATGACCTTGGGCACGAACGTAAGCGTCTGTTCCTGAATGGAAGTAACCGTCTGAAAGATACTTATGAGCAAACCGATGATTAACGAAACCAGCAGAACCGGTGACGCCAACTCGATTATCGTAAAGAATGCGTCACGCATCAAAGTTACGACATCATCAAGTGTCATGTGATTAACTCCTTTCTTTCACAAACTAATGATAAAACGAAGTTACGAGAGAGCCTATGATAAGGCTCCAGCCGTCCGCAAGAACAAACAAAAGTATCTTGAACGGCATCGAAATGGTCGTCGGCGGGAGCATCATCATACCCATACTCATGAGCACCGAGGCGACGATCATATCTATGACTATAAACGGAATGTATATGATAAAACCGATAATGAATGCGGTTCTTAATTCGCTGATCACAAAAGCCGGAATGAGAATGTTGTTGGGAATATTTTCAAGTGCCCCGTCCCACTCCGTTTCCGATATCTTCATGAAAAGTTCGACATCCTTTGTCTGAGTCTGCCCGTACATAAAATCCCTGAACGGTTCCATACCGATCCTGAAAGCTTCCTCCTGATTGATCTCACCGCGGTCAAGCGGAATGATCGCCTCATTGTATGCTCTTGAAAAGGTAGGGCTCATGATAAAGAAAGTGACAAACAACGCAATGCCTATCAAAACCTGATTTGGGGGTGCGGTGTTTGTATTTAACGCCGCTCTCGTAAAGTGAAGAACGATGATGATACGCGTAAAGCATGTCAGCATCAAAAGAAGTAACGGCGCAATCGCAATAAGGGTCAATGTGAGCAATATTCTCAATGACCCTGACAGCTGACCGTTGCCATCGTTGTAAGTGATGGTAAGATCGTTTGAAATATTAAGTTCTTTTAAGTCTTCCGGCGTTTCTGCCGTACCCGCATCCTCAATGTTTGTACGACTCTCGGTTTCTCCCGTTAAGTGGGAATCGACCGTATTGGTAAGACGTGATGCGTAGGATGAAGACTTAAGCCCGATAAACAATATGCCCGCAAGTAACAGCAGGCAAATCATTCTAAAAAACTTCTTCATTTAACTGTCTTTCTCTTCTTCCTTCGCTTTTTTTAAAAAGTCTTTAAAGGAAATTTTTTCCGTCTGTTCCTCGGGGAAACTGATGGAATCCGCGGGTATCTCCGAAATCGTCGTGACAGTATCTTTGCAGACCGCTATGGCGAAATAGCGATCCGCAATCTTAACTATCTGAATATATTTATTCTGTGCGATCCGCTGCGTTTCAATAACATTTATGTTGCTGCCCGACAGACGTTCTTTCTGGAAGTTTCCCACGAACTTTGTTGTGAAAAAGCATATAAAAAGAACAAACGCAAATATGAGCAGGACTGTTATGAACTGAACCGCCGAGGACGTACTTGACCCCACGATAAACATTCAAACCTCCAAAGGTAAGATCAGCCTACTACCTTCTTAACAGCCTCTAATACTCTGTCAGCCTGGAAAGGCTTAACGATAAAGTCCTTTGCTCCGGACTGGATGGATTCGATAACCATCGCCTGCTGACCCATTGCGGAACACATGATGACCATTGCTCCGGGATCGTTCTCTTTAATCTTCTTTAATGCCTGGATACCATCCATTTCGGGCATTGTTATATCCATAAGTACCAGATCGGGCTTGGTTTCGTTATATTTTTCGACTGCCTTGAGTCCGTTCTCGGCCTCGCCTGCAACGACATAGCCGTTCTTTGTAAGAATGTCTTTGATCATCATTCTCATGAATGCCGCATCATCACAAATTAAAATATTCTTTGCCATTGTTTAAATTCCTCCGCTTTCTGGGGTTATTTAATAATCTCTGTAACTCTGACCGCAAAACTCTCCTCAAGTACCACTACTTCACCCTTAGCTACGAACTTTCCGTTTACCAGTACGTCGATAGGTTCGCCCGCTATCTTGTCGAGCTCTATGATCGTTCCGGGTGAAAAGTCCAGTATTTCGGATATCGACTTGACGGTACGGCCGAGTTCAACCGTTACTTCAAGCGGGACATCCATGATCAAGCCGATATTCTCGTGGCCGGCCATCTGGCTGTAATCGCCCGAGAAACTCTGGAACTGCGCGGGTGCAACGTTTACACCTTGCATCGGCATTCCCATCTGCGGCATACCCATTCCCATCTGAGGCATTCCCATGCCCATCTGCGGCATGCCCATACCCATTTGAGGCATACCCATGTTCATTTGAGGCATTCCCATATTCATCATATCCGGTGTCGGCTGCTGCATCTGCATCTGAGGCTGAGGTGCCGGTGCGGGCTGAGGTGCACTCTGAGGTGCCGGTGCCGGTTCGGGTTCGGGCTCGCTCTCCGCGCCACCCATTGACTGTGCAAGGAAGTTCTCGACAAGTCTTTTTGCGAACTCTACAGGATATAACTGCATGATCGTTGAATCGACTAAATCTCCGATCTGCATTGAGAATGCTACTTTTACAAACGTTCCTCCAAGGAACGGAGCTATATCATCGCCGGTCTTAAACTCTGTAAGATCTATAAGGCTTGCCTCCGGCGGGCTGATATCGATCATCGTACCAAGCATTGTGGAAAGAGATGTTGCCGAAGCGCCCATCATCTGGTTCATCGCTTCGGAGATGGCACTTAAGTGAAGTTCTCCAAGCTCTCCTTCCGTATTGGTACCGTCACCGCCCATCATGAGATCGGTGATAACCTTTACATCGTGTTCTCGCAAAACGAGGATGTTCGTACCGTCAAGACCCGCGGTGTAATGGATCTGTATGAATACGCAGGGCTTAACATAATCTTCGATAACATTGTCCCACGTTACCATGGAAACAACGGGCGTCGTGATGTTAACCTTGCGGTTAACGAGCGAATAAAGAGTAGTCGCCGAGGAGCCCATGCTTATGTTGGCTACCTCTCCGACCGCATCCCTTTCGACTTCATCCAATGTCGCATCGGAGGATGCCGCAGCGGCTGAAGTGGTTTCTTGCGCCGGCTGGGAAGACGTATCGGAAGGATCCATGCCGCTTAACAGCGCATTTATCTCGTCCTGAGATAACATTCCATCCATTTTTTTACTCCTCCTCCCTTATAATCTTCGTAATCTGTGCCGCGTATTTGTCTTTGCTGGTACCCGGCAACGCTTTAAACTTAAATATGTTACCCACATAAATGTTCAGCTCACTCTCGAGCTGCGTATCGAGCCTTATGATATCTCCGGGCTGCAGATTTATAAAATCGTTTACCGATACCTGGCTCTTTCCCATTATAACCTTAACAGGTATGTCCACCCTCTTTATAAGGGATTCGATATGTAACTGATAATCTTCGTCACCGATCTCCTGCATCGTTGAGAACCAATACTTTGTATTGAGTCTGTCCATGATGCTCTCTAACGTGAAATACGGCAGACACACGTTCATGAAACCTTCAACGTCGCCGATCTTCATGTTGAGCGTTACGATCGCGATCATTTCGTTGGGTGCTATGATCTGTGCGAACTGAGGATTGGTCTCGATACGTTCGAGCACCGGATTTATCTCCAGTACGTTTTTCCACGGTTCTCGCATGAGTTGCATCGATACGATCATCAGTTTTTCAATGATCGTCATCTCTATCTCGGAAAAGTCTCTGTTCTTTTCAAGAGGCATTCCCTTTCCGCCGAGCATTCTGTCGATCATCGCAAACCCGAGGTTTGCCGCCAGATCCAATATGATACTTCCGTTTAGCGGCTGAAAATTTATTACACCCAGTATTACCGGGTTTGACAGTGCGTTCGTGAACTCCGAAAATGTTACGGTTTCGGAACTCGCAACACTGACCGTTATATTCTTTCTTAAGTAGACCGGAAGATTCGTGGCAAGTAATCTTCCGTAATGCTCGTATATGATCTCGAGCGTACGCAGGTGTTCTTTGGAGAACTTCGCCGGTCGTTTAAAGTCATAATTCTTGACTTGGCGTTCGCCTTTGTCCTGCATTTCGTCTACGTCCAGCTCACCGGTGCTTAGCGCTGCCAGCAGGCTGTCTATTTCATTTTGAGACAAAACCTCGCCCACGAAGCTCACCTCCCCTGTCCCATTTTTTTAGATCCGCTGCACAAAGAAAACGGATGCGGTACCGGTACTTAAGTGACCGCTTTAAGGTGTTGCCTTATTGATACATTATGTTGCTGAAGGCTACTTTATAGATGAAGTCTGAGTCGTAAGCCTCCTGAAGTTTAGCAAGTATCTCATTACGCAATGCTTCGGAATTGTCCTTCACTTCTTCAAGTGTATGACTGCCGATGACTTCGATGATAATGCTCTTTATAAGGCTGTCCTGAGATGCTATGTTTGCACCGTAGGTTTCGTAATCGGGATGAGTCTTGTTAAGCATGAGTGAAACGGCAACGATGCAGTAGTGATCCTTTCCGTCTTCGCCCTTTTTAAGCGGTATTGTAAGGTCGTCGGGTATATCATGGGGCTCAAGATCGCTCAGTTTGATTTCCGTCTCGCCCTCAACTTCCGATTCACCGCCAAGTTCAATATTAAGTACACTTGCAATGCTGGTAACGAGTGCCGATGTCTTCTTGACCGAGCTCATGGTCGAGAACATCATGATGGATGTGAGCACAAGGTTAACTACCAGAAGTGCCAGTATCAATACCGAGATCAAATTCTTCTTCATAAGAATTCACTGCTCCTGTTTAATAGTTACTGAGTTCGTGATAGATCTTTATCTCGACGCGACGGTTTCTGTCACGGCCTTCGCTCGTTGAGTTGTCCGCTATTGGCATATACTCACCGCGTCCGGTGTGTTTCATCATCGCAGGATCGAGATTGGTATTCTCTTTAAAGAAATAGAATACCGAAAGCGCGCGGGCGCTTGATAATTCGTCGTTGTTCGCAAAACGCTTCGATCTTTCGGGAACGTTGTCGGTGTGTCCTTCGATCTCTATCTCGTAGCGTGCGTACTTTTCAAGTATCATTCCCACTTTCTTAAGCGTGGGTACGATGGAATCCGCAATGTCGGCTGAACCGGGGTTGAACAGGATCGCGCCTTTTAACGAGAGCTGAACATACTGACTGTTGAAATCTATCTCAACCTTATCCGCTATGTTGTTTTCGCTTAACGCTTCTTCGATCTGTTCTGCCAGCTGTTCGCTTCTTTCAAGCTTGGCTTTCTCGATCTCTTCCAAACTGTCGGAAAGTTCTTTTTCTGCTTCGTTTTGCTCGGAATCAAACTGATCTGCATTGAGATCGTTCTCAGCCATGGCGCCCGTCGAATTGATGTATTTATCAAGTTCGTTGAGCTGACTGACTCCGTTACTGATAAGTATGCCGTCGCCTATCGCGGTACTTCCCGCCTGGAATATACTGAAAGTACTTGTGAACGAGGCTGCTATCTCATCAAATTTCTTTTCATCCACACTGGATGAAGCAAACAGCAATACGAAGAAGCAAAGAAGAAGGTTCATCAGATCGGCGAAGGTATTGAGCCAGGGCTGGCCGGGACCGCCGTCGGGCTCTTTCTTCTTACGTGCCATTTATTCCTCTCCTCCGTCATCAGAGCCGGCGGTTGCTTTACGCTGAACGGGAGAAAGGAATGATTTAAGTTTTTCCTCGATAACTCTCGGGTTCTCGCCTGCCTGAATTGACAAAAGTCCTTCGATCATTATTTCCTTGACCATCATTTCTTCCGCGTTGAAGTTCTTCATTTTAAACGACGCGGGGAGGCAGAGCCAGTTAGCGATCATTGAACCGTACAATGTCGTCAGCAAAGCGACTGCCATGGCGGGACCGATCTTTGATGAATCTTCCATGTTGTAGAGCATGTTAACAAGTCCTATCAGGGTACCGATCATACCCCAGGCAGGACCCATGGCTGCAAAGCGTTCATAAAAGGATACAACTTTATTGTGACGACCCTCAATACTGGCAAGTTCCGTCTCCATGATAGCTCTTACAAGTTCGGGATCGGTTCCGTCAACGATAAGCAATATTCCCTTCTTAAGAAACTCGTCGTCAAGATCTCCGGCCGCTTCTTCAAGGGACAAAAGACCTTCCTTACGAGCAACGTTAGAAAGATCTATTATTTTCTGAATTATTTCCTGTGTATTAACCTTGGGCGATTTGAAAATGAGAGCAAAGGATTTCAGATTGGAGAGAAATTCCTTGAGCTCGTAAGAAGCCATCATACAACTGATGGAACCACCGATGGTAATATATACGGATGAAAGGTCGATAAAGTTCGAAATTGCTGAAAAGTCAATTCCGTTTTCTCCGTTAATGATACCATATATAATTAAGCCAAAACACAGCACTAAGCCTAAAATGGAAGCTAAATCCACTTATACTCACCCCTGAACTTTACGCTTAATTCGCATAAAATTCCTTTCTATACGATTTTACAAGATTTCTCAGTTCTTGTCTACTTTCTTTTACAATTAATTTGCGCCCTGTGGTCATTGTTATGACCGTATCCGGGGTCTCCTCGATTATCTCGATAAAGCGCTCGTTTATATCCACTTTTACCCCATTTAGCTTCGTAACCTCTATCATACCTTACCTCCTGAAACAGATTATTAGAAACACCTGTTTTTGTAGCCGTGTGATAAACGCCAAAACGAGCAGAGGACATACGTCCCCCACTCAGAGCAAACTATTGTTAAAACGTCTTTAACCCACCGCCCTTTCGGGCCGTGGGTTAATATCAATGATTATCTCTTAAGGTTTACAAGTTCTTCAAGCATGGTATCGGATACGGTGATGATACGGCTGTTTGCCTGGAAACCACGCTGTGTGGTGATCATTTCGGTAAACTCTGCGGAGAGGTCTACGTTACTCATTTCCAGAACACCTGTTGTCATATATCCGCCAGAAGCTGTGATATCAACGCCGACGCCGTCAAACTCGCCGGAGTTAAGACTTGCGGAATAAAGGTTCTCGCCTGCTTTTTCAAGACCTGCGGCATTTGCAAATTCAGCAACTGCGATCTGTCCGAGAAGCTGGGTCATACCGTTGTCGTATGAAGCATAGATCATACCGTTTGTCTGAACGGTAATACCGCTCATGTTACCGAGTCTTCTACCGGTTCCGAGGCCTTTGGTGTCACCGCTTACCGCAGCGATGGTGGAAGTACCGGAGTTGTTGTACATGTTTGATGCGGACCAGTCCATCTCGATATCGGAGAACTTTTCAAGCGGAGTTCCGTCAGTAAGCTGAGTTGCAAAATCAAGAGTGATGAACTTTTCGCCGTCGATATCTTTAAAGTAACCGTTGTTGGTATCGTATGTGAGCTTCGATCCGTTAACTTCTTTTTTGTCGATGGTAAGCGTACCGTCGTTGTAATTAATGGTGATCTGCTTAAGAGCTGCGATATCTTCATCCGAAAATCCGTAAGTGCCCTGTAACTGAGCCTTCAATGTTGCATCAGCTCCACCCGAAAGATCCCATGTTACCGACTCGATGGTAGTGCCGTCTTCTTTATAGTTGACCGTAACGGGTGCTGCCGTGGTCGTAGGAAGAGTCCAGGGTGTGACAGTAGCCGGATCTGTGGATGTATCTGCCCAGTTAATGGTACCGGCCGTAGGTACGTTTGAGGTGGGAAGCATACTCTTTGCAACGCTTACATTCGCTTCGAAAGTTGTTCCGACTTTAACGATATCCGAAAGAACGGTTCCGGGATACTGTTCGGTGATCGAGTGCATCTTGCCGTCTGTTCCCTTTGAAAGAATATCGTCAAGCTGTACGTAGTAAACGCCGTCATCAAGGGTTGAATGTACGGAGAATTTGGCTGTATAAGAATAACCGAGGTTATCGTAGAAGCTGAGTGACAAAGCGCGGCCCGCTTCTGTTGCGGCATCCTCATCGTTCTTATCCATGATACCCGCAACATAAGATTTCTCTGTTGCTTCGGGTTCGCAGACGAGTTTTTCGGCGCTCATGATCCTTAAAGGTTCTACGGTATCTTTTCTGATCGTTCCGGTAGTATCGTCAACGCCCCAGCCCATTACGTTGTAACCGTTACTTGTCATAACAAGGTTACCTACCGCATCGACCGTGAAAGCGCCCGCACGTGTAAAGTAATTGTCATTACCGTCTGAAACTATGAAGAATGACTGTCCTGTGATACAAATATCGAAGGGGTTACCTGTTGTCTGGGTGGCACCCTGTGAAGAAATAGCTGTATTGATGGCTGCGGACTGAACACCGAGACCTATCTGTCTGGCGTTGGTACCGCCGGTACCCGTAAGATCGTTGGGTCCGCTGGATTTCTGAGTTGTCTGATACATCAATTCACTGAAGGTGATGGAACTTGACTTGTAAGCAACAGTGTTAACGTTTGCGATGTTGTTACCGATAACATCCATCTTGGTCTGGTGTGTTTTAAGTCCCGACACGCCAGAGTACATTGATCTCATCATAATGAATGACCTCCTGAAAATCTGCAGTAATCTTTGACTTCTTCTGTCAGTCGGAAGTCTTAGCCTCCAAAAGGTCCGGCTAAACTATTACTGCTCCGTCTATATTGGTGAATACATTGTCTTCGGAATCCGTCCTATCCAATGCGGTTACTACTGTGTTGTTGGGAACGTTTACTATAAAAGCAAGCGAGTCAACAATCACCAAAGATTCTTTGATTCCTTTCTCAGAAGCTTTTCTTGCGGCATCGTTTAAGCGAATCATCTGTTCGTCGGATAATGCTATGTTTCTTTCTTCGAGTCTTCCGGCTGCATGCTTGGAAAATCGAAGATCCTGTCTGGGGATCATTATCTGCGACTTCTGTTTTAATATGTCATTAAAACTGATCTCCTGCGCTTTTGCTTTGCCTGATACTTTTCCGGCCAGGTAAGTATCTTTAACCTGTTCTATCGAAAGAAAACCGTTCTTTTGAACATCCATGTCGATCTCCTTTCTTTATGCATCCGGGCCCGATTCGGGATCGGCTGCGGGTACTGTGGCTTCAGCCGCGAGTTTAAGTTCGTGAACTCTTTCCTCGTATGATTTAAGTAAGTTGACCGCGTCTTCCGAAATGAAACCTTTCTGATAAGCATTCATCTCATCATAGGTCTGTCTTAACGATCCGATCGCGTCTTCATACTCAAGAGTCAAGTCTCTTAAATCCGGAAGTGAAGCAAGAGCCGTTACAAATTTCTTGCCGAGATTGTAAGCCTGTGAATATTCCGCATCGATGACCTGGTAAACATCGTCTACCGAGTAAAGTTCTTCATCGATCGAAATGTAGGCTTTGTTGCCTTCGTAAACCACATAATCGACGATGCCCTGAGCATATTCCGTATTGCCGGTCTGAGAATTTGTTACCTTACAGATAACTTCCTGACCAACCAATGTGCCTGCTCTTTGGAAACTCATCGTAGCCGAAAGGTTCTGCATCTCTTCAAGCTGTGAGAATGTAGCGAGCTGTGAGATGTATTCGGTATTATCGGTGGGCTCGAGCGGATCCTGGTATTTCATCTGAGCTACCAAGAGCTGCAGGAAAGCATCTTTGTCGAGGTTTGAAGAACTGTTTGCTTTCTCGGAAGAAAGTGAAATGGATGACGCCGTTGACTTTTGGATCTCGCCGTCTTTAACCAGTGCTGAAATGTTGTTTGCCATGTTGTTCCTCCGTTCTTAGTTCCTAAACCGTGTAGTCTATGGTGTTTCCGTTCTGTCTCATGATGTCTTGTCTTAAGATGTCTTCATCTTCAAGTTCTGTCTCATCCTCTGCGTCAAGATTAAGTCTTCGAACCGCTCTCGATCTTGTCTGCTGTTCTTCGTTTCTTCTTTCGCTGTCGGAGAGATTTCTTTCAAATTCGTGGCTTCCTACCATTACTTCGACCGCTTCCACCGTTACACCTTTGGCTTCGAGTGTTTCTCTTAACACCAATGCCTGGCTTTCGATGATTGCTTTCACCGATTCGTTCTGAGCTATGAACTGTGCTGTCATCGCTCCTTCGTGATTTGCCGAAATCCTTACGCTGACGTTTCCAAGTGATTCGGGGTGAAGTCTTAAGCTGATCTCTGTGGTCTCGGGTGTTGCCTCAACTCTGATACTTTCGGTTATCTGATCGATGATCGCTTTTGCGTCGACTTCGGTATAAACCGTTGTGACTTCTTTTGCATTTAACGCCTCTCTCGTTTTATCGATAAGATTCTGTGTAAATGTAACGATCGGCTCTTTGACCTCGTGCTCATCGTTTAAAGGTTTTGCCGTTTCTGTTTTGACGGTCTGTGAAAGATCTTCGTTCGAGTTCTGTTCTTTCGCATTTGTTTCATTTAAGACCAGAGCTTTCGAAACATTAAGTTCTTCTTTGGGTTCCTCGATCTGTGAAACCTCTTCGTTCTTAACTTCTCTGCTTTCGGATCTTGCTTCAAAACTTTTAACGTTGATCTCGATCACGGGAGTTTCGTTCTCTTCTTCGATCGGAAGCTCTGTATCGATAGGATTTTCTTCAGCGGGTATTACGGATGTTTCCTTGAGTACCGCTTCGAAAACTTCGGGATCGATATCAAGATCTTCTTCAAGGTTCGGAAGAATCTCTTCAACCGTCTTTGTGATCTCTCCGATCGCATCGTATAGTTCTGCGTTCGTTACCAAACTTATCGCTCCTTCGGCATCGGAAAGTTCAATGGCTATCTCGGGGATCGTCTCCGGAATGAGAAGTGCCGTCTGTGTGAGACCGAGAATGGCAAGTGCCTCTGTGATCTCTTCCTCTGTCACGTCGAGTTCTTCTTCGATCTTTAAGATCACGGATTCGACTGCCTCTTTCAAGGTGTCCACATCAGTTTCCTCAACAGGTCTTTCTTCGAAGTTGTTTTCGCCTGTGACTTTGGAGTTTTGTGTGTCATCCGCGGGCTTCACCGAATCTTTGACCGCTTCGTTGACTTTCTCGGGCTTACGTGCACTGACCTTGCCGCTTTCATCGGAAAGTTTTTCGGGTTCTGCGTTCGCAGCATCCTTTGAAGAATTCATGAAGCTTGAAAAATCGGCTTTTTCAACCTTTGCGGAAGACATCTGTGAATACGCAAGTAACGCTGTGGCGCTGTCCTGGGTATTCATAACCTGGTTACTGGTCATTTTGTTCCTCCTCTCTTCAGTTATCAATGTGCTTGCCGATGCACCACCGTGCGCGGCGCAATGCATATCGCAAGCGATATGCGTTTGTGATGGTTCCTCGAATATCTTAGAAAGATTTTCGTTTGACCCCTCACTATATAATTTATCGGTTGGACCGATACTATTCTTAACCCTCGGGGTCCATAATTTTTGTTAATTTTGCGGCAACAGTTTTATCCATTACTCCGAGGATCTTTCCTCTTGTATCGGAATCCATTACCCAAAGTATCCTTGCCGCAAGCTGGAGGTCGTCGGTCATGGCTTCGAATATCGCAGCGGCTTCTTTGGGCTTCATTGCAGCATAGGCCGCAGCGTAATTTTTGACTTCCTCGTCCTCTTCGAGCTGTCTTATCACCTGCTTGTACAAAGCTTCCGCCGTAGCCGGATCCATCTCCTGATAGAATTTGGTGTATTCCTCGGGGCCGGGCCCTTTGTCGGAGTAAACGACCTCTTCGTAAAACTGCTCTTTTATGCGTTGGAACTCGATCTGCATATTTTCAAATTCCTTAAGACGGGCAACTTCCTTCTTAAGGTCTTCAAGTTCCGTGGAATCATACGAGTTCACTTCCTGCGCATGCTCAAGTTCGAGTTCAAGAACCTTTATGTAATCAACCGCTTCTTTAAGGCTCTTGTAACCGCCGATCGCACTCTCCTCGGGAACTTCGGTGTCTCCCGAATTGGGAAGTATCTTATTTACGACCGGAACGTCCTTAAGCAAAGGAGTCAGTATTTCCGATCCGAAATGCCACACGTCCAGCTTGACGATAAGACAAAGAATGGCAAGCCATATGAAAACTATGACTACGGTAATAAAAAACGATGAGACTCCGCCGCCCGATTCTTCTTCGTCTTCGATCTCAGCTTCGCGCTTCGATATCTCTTTGGCACGCTTTTTTATTTCCTGCTTTTGCTTTTTTTCTTCGGCTTTAAGCTTTTTGCGCTCTTCTTTTATTTTTTTCTTTTCCGCTGCCGCGGGATTGTCGTTCGCTGCCATATCTGGTCCTCTTATCTGTCCGCGCCGGTTGCTTCAAGCTGTCTTCTTGAGTAGACGAAACTGTTGTGTTCGTCGTTTTCGACGCCTTCTTTATGGTTTTCTTCGGCCATGAATTCTTCGAATGCTTTCTCTCTGAGCTTCTCGTACATCTTGCGCTCTTTTATCGCTTCGACGAGTTTGAGCCTTTCCTCCTCGAGAGCATCCTCGGCCCTTTTCACTGCCTGTCGCTGGTCGACTATGTATTCTTTTATCCGGACTATCGATTCTTCGTTGTCCAAAATATCCTGTAAGACCAGATTGCTGTCTCGAAGGTGTCTTCCTTCATCTTCGTAAAAAGAAAGACGGTCCATAAGCCCTGCCAGTTTAAGTTCTTCGTCGTCCAGTCTTCTTCTGGCCGCGGCAAAGCTGAGTTTCTGCTGCTCTTCCAGTCTTAACTTGATATTGAGTACGCTTTGAAGTCTGAATACAAACCTTGCCATTATTTATCCGTTTCCGTATTCGCATCTTCGGCAAATATAGCCCTCATACCGGCCAAAGTCTCTTCAAAAGAAACTTTTTCGTCGGTCTCCTGTCTCAAAAACGCATTTACGGACCTTATTTTTGCTATGGCGTCATCGATATCGGGATTGCTCCCTTCTCTGTATGCACCTATGTTTATAAGATCTTCGGCTTCGGCATATGTTGCCATTATGTTCTTTATCTTGCCGGCTAAAGTTTTATGCTCTTTGTCGGCTATCTGGGACATACATCTTGAAATACTCATAAGAACGTCTATCGCCGGATAATGGTTTCTTTGGGCAAGACGGCGGTTTAACATTATATGTCCGTCAAGTATGCTTCTCGCCGTGTCGGTTATGGGTTCGTTAAAATCGTCGCCGTCCACAAGAACGGTGTAAAGACCGGTGATCGAACCTTTATCGCTGCGTCCGGCTCTTTCCAGAAGCTTGGGCATCTCCGCATAAACGCTCGGAGGATAACCTCTCGATACCGGGGGCTCACCGCTTGCAAGTCCTATCTCTCTTTGAGCCATCGAAAAACGCGTGAGAGAGTCCATCATCAAAAGAACATCTTTCCCTTTGTCTCTGAAATATTCCGCTATCGCGGTCGCGGTCTTAGCCGCTTTTGTACGTTCCAAAGCCGGTCTGTCACTTGTCGCTATAACGAGTACCGAACGCTTCATACCCTCTTCGCCGAGATCGCGTTCCACGAACTCTCTGACCTCACGGCCACGCTCGCCTATCAAAGCTATAACATTGATGTCCGCTTTTGTATTCCTTGCGAACATACCCATGATGGTCGATTTTCCGACACCCGAACCCGCAAATATACCGATCCTTTGTCCTTTACCGACAGTTAAAAGCCCGTCAACGGCTCTTACGCCGAGAGTCAGCACTTCATCTATGATCTTTCTTGACATGGGATCGGGCGGAGGAGCTTCTATCGGATACGTGATCCCCTTTACGCTCACTCCCGCAGGCGGGTTTCCAAGACCGTCAAGGCAGAGTCCCAAAAGGTCATCGCTTACAACTACGCTTAACGGATGCTGCTCGTTTTCAACAAGGCAGCCGTTAGCTATGCCGTCAACTTTTCCATAGGGCATAAGAAGTACCTTGCCGTCTTTAAAGCCTACCACTTCCGCAGTGGCGAGCGCCCGTGCACCGTCTTTTGAATAGATCGTGCACATATCTGCGAGTTTACAGTCAGGCCCGTAACTTTCGATCGTAAGACCGACGGCGTTTGCTATCTTGCCCTGAGATTTATAAAAAGGTTTTCCTTTTATTTCCGTATATTTTGAGAAATCTATATCTGCGGAAAGCATAATTATCTGCCTCCGTAAGAAAGTGCCCGAAGCGTCTTGGTAAGTTCTTCCACTTCGGTATCTATCGAACAGTCCATGATCCCGAAAGGAGTCTCGACTTTGGCTTCCGTGGCTGTCAGTCTTTCATCGGATACGACCGAAAGTTCTCCTTTAACTGCGGCTCTTTCTTTTAACTCTTCTTTCAGGGAATCGACAGTTTCAAAATCGATCGGGCTCACACGTATAGTGATTTCTTCGCTTGAATCGGCGTTAAACAATGCCGCAAGTATAAGATTCTTCATAACGTCTATCTTTGAGTAGAAAGAATCTCCGAAAACGCTTCTGTATACATCGGTAATGGTCTCTACCATTCTCGGTTCGAGATCGTCTATGAGCTTTCGGTACTCCGCTTCAAGTTCCGTTCTCTCTTCTTCGATCTTTGCATACTTTGCGTTTGCCTCTTCTTCGGCTTTTTTTGTGCCTTCGAAATAACCTTCCGAATAACCTTCCTGTCTTGCTCTTTCACGAAGTTCCTCGACTTCCGCACGTGCCGTCTCTTTGACTCTTTCTATCTCGGCAAGAGCTTCTTCTTTCATCTTCGATATATCTTCGGCCGTCTCACTTGAAGGCTTGGCATCGTCGATCGATTCGCCTTCGACTTCAAAGCCCTCATTGATTGGCTCGCCGCTATCGTCTCTGTCCGCCAAAAGTTCCGCCATGGCAAGCGGATCCATATCGGAAGTGTTAGCCTGTCCTTCTGCCGAATTATGATCTTCATCATCGAGACTTTCCCGTAAAACACCCGAAAAGCCTTCTAGCCGCTTGGCTACAAGGCTGTTGGTGTCGATAACTTTGGTGTTTTCGGCAGAAAACTGTATGAAATTTGCCTTAACGATATTAGACAACTATTTCGTCTCCTCCGCCACGCGAGATTACGATCTCGCCGGAATCTTCGAGTTTTCTTATGATGTTTACTATCTTCTGCTGAGCTTCTTCTACGTCCTTCATACGAACAGGACCCATGAATTCCATGTCTTCCTTGATCATAACGGCAAGACGTTTTGAAAGGTTGTTGAATATAGCATTCTGAACCTGCTCGTTTGCAGATTTGAGTGCGGTTGCAAGATCGTTGTTGTCAACGTCACGCAGCACTCTTTGTATAGCACGGTCCTCGAGAAGAAGGATATCTTCGAATACGAACATCTTCTTTCTGATCTCGTCCGCAAGTTCGGGCTCTTCGATCTCGAGAGTTTCCATGATATGTTTTTCCGTACCACGGTCTACGGTATTTAAGATGTCTACAACAGCATCCACGCCACCGATGATCGTGTAATCCTGGTTGATGAGCGATGCAAGCTTTGATTCCAAAACCTTCTCCACTTCCTTGATGACGTCGGGACTCGTTCGATCCATTACCGCGATACGCTTGGCAACATCCGACTGTCTGTCCGGAGGCAGTGCCGAAATGATGAGAGCGGACTGCTGCGCAGAAAGGTAAGAAAGTATAAGGGCGATCGTCTGAGGATGCTCGTCCTGAATAAAGTTAAGAAGCTGTGATGCATCGGTCTTTCTTACGAACTCGAAAGGTTTAACCTGAAGCGAGGCGGTAAGCTTTCCGATAACATCGACCGCTTTGTCCGATCCGAGTGCCTTCTCCAAAAGTTCTCTCGCATAACCGATACCGCCTTCGGAAATATACTGCTGAGCGAGGCAGATCTGGTAAAACTCTTCAAGCACTTCTTCCTTGACCTGAGGTGTGATGCTTCTTGTATTGGCGATCTCAAGCGTGAGCTCTTCTATCTCTTCTTCCTTGAGATGTTTGAAAAGTGCCGCAGACCTCTCGGGTCCGAGAACTATCAAAAGTATCGCCGCCTTTTGAAGGCCGTTTATTTTTTCTTCAAACTGTCTTGGCATTGTAGTTTAGCCCCATTCCTCGTTTAACCAGTTGCGAAGCAGGTTGGCGGCCGCTTCGGGGTTTTCGTCAACGAATTTTTCTATCATCTTCTTGGTCTCTGATGTTTCTTCAAGTTCTATGTTCTCAAGCATGGGCTCGGGATTGGATTGAAGAAGCGTTTCGACAGACAACTCTTCGGGCTGTTCTTCGGTTTTTTCCGATCTCATACTTCTTAATACCACGATTGCAAGAAGTGCGAGTATGAGCACTATCAAAACAATCTGAGCAATGTCGGTAAATTCTACGCCGAGTCCGGGACTGTCGACAAATACGTTTTCTTCGTATGCCACAATGTTGATCTTCTCTGCGGGTACACCGGAAGCGTTGGCAACAAGCGTTACCATTTCATCATCCACGGCCACTCTTCGTTTTTCCGAGTTTGCCTGCTGATATTCAGACCAGGTGATGCCGTCCAAAAGGCCCTGGTCTTTTACATCGTCTTCCTTGACGACTATATAATTGACCGAAGAAACCGCTACGGAAGAATTTGAATATCTGATGACTCCCGCGGGTATCTGCGTGTAAAGAATGTCCTCATTGGGAAGATATTTCCTGTAATATTCCTCGATCGTGGAACTCGAAGAATCCTGATCTCTGTACTGGTAAGTGGACTCTGTGTTCGAATCGGTTCCGGGTGTGCCTCCCGAAGTTCCGCTCGATTCGGATGAATAATACTCTTCTTCACCGAGAAGTCCCTGAGTCTGTCCGTCGGGTGCAGAATAATCGTGGGTCGTATGTTCCGAACTTGAGAAGTCGATATCAAGGTTGCTCGCAACTTTGATGTCGCCGAACTGACCGGTTCCCTGCAGAACGCTTCTGACTTTATTGTTCATGATCGTCTCGGCTTCATTCTTAACACCGAGCTGCGAACTTGCATTGCCCGCTACCGTGTGCTCTTCTTCTCCCGAGAAAAGAAGGTTTGCATCGTAGTCCATGATCGTGACGTGATCGGTATTTGAAAGGCCGAGAGCTCCGGCTATCGCTTTTGCCAGAAAAGCTGCATTGTCGGAAGTAAAATCGCCTTCAACATCGATAACTACTGCTACCGTGGTATCCTTTTTCTCGCTTAACAAAAATCCGTCGTCTTCAGCGAGATGAAGATCTACTTTTGCGGTTTTTATTGCATTGAACGCCATAAGGAAATCCTTTGCGAGGTGTTCTTCCTGATAGAGTTCGTACTTTTTCTGTTTGTCGGCTTCCGTAACGGTAAAGCCGCCTTCAAGAGCGGAGTCTATGCTGTAAGCGTTGGGAACGATACCGCTTGATGCAAGCTGTAAGTTTGCACTTGCGAGATCTTTCTTGGGAACGGTTATCCTGGTGCCGTCGTCGTTGGTTTTGTACTTGATGTTGTTTTCTTCGAGCACTTCAACAACCTGTGCGGCTTCCGTTGCGTCCGAACAGGTTTTTAACACGGTGTAATTGGGATTGGAAAGCAGCGCATACAGTCCCACAAACGCAAGCAAAACGGCACCCGCTATAGCTATGACTGCCGTTTTCTGTCCGGAAGTGAACTTGTTCCACCACTCCGTTACTTTTCCCCACAATTCCTTTAACTTTTCAAGAATCCGTTCCATTATACGTCTCCGTTTTTGTTACATTTATCCCAAAAATGTATTACTTATCGCATTTAAAACTAAATCTGCATCTGCATGATCTCTTTGTAAGCATCGAGAAACTTGTCTCTTACCGCAACCGTATACTGTAAGGCAACCGATGCTTTCTGAAGTGCGATCATAAGATCGTGCGTATTTTCGGTCTCGCCCATAGCAAAGCTTATCTCCGCATTTTCGGCATCGGATAAAAGACCGTTCGTATTGTTTATGTTTTCGATGGCGGAATTAAGCATCGTGTCAAAGATCGAGCTTGTTTTTGAACCGTCTTTGCCTATCTGGGAAGGCTTTGTGACGTTTTCGTTTACTATCGATGAAACTCCGAGCAATGAATTGATATCCATTTAAAACTCCTTTATGTCACTGTTACTGTCCGAGCTGCAATCCCTTCATCGCCATTGCTTTGGTGGCGGTGAAAGCAGTTGAGTTGGCTTCATACGATCTTGAAGCATCGATAAGGTTCGTCATCTCGGTAATGATGTTGACGTTCGGATAAAGAACATATCCGTTTTCGTCGGCATCGGGATGAGAAGGATCGTAAACCATATTCATCTCGGTAACTTTATCTTCGTAAACACCCGTGACTTTAACGCCTTTTCCGGAATATCTGTCAAGATGATCGTTCATGACGCGTGAAAACGGAGTCTGTCCGTCCTTTTCCGCAAAAGTAACGACCTTCCTTACGTAAGGCGTTCCGTCTTTTGTACGGGTAGTGTTTGCATTGGCAACGTTCTCGGAGATTATATCCATTCTGTAGCGCTGCGCAGTCATACCCGAAGCATTGATATCAAATGAAGTAAACATTCCCATGATCTGACACCTCCTACTTCATAACCGACTTAAGGTTGGCAAATTCCTGATTGATGCTGTTGATAAGCCCTTCATACATCAACTGGTTTTTGACGAGCATCGCATTTTCGGTATCGATATCGACATTATTTCCGTCAAGTCTGTACGAAAATCCCGAATAATCATTATAAGTACGCGGTTTTAAACGATCTGCGGAAAGATGTGACACCCTGTCGTCCATAGTGTCGTAACTGTTGTGCTTAAGTGCGGTCCTGAGTTCGCTCTGGAAAGTGATATCCTCACGCTTGTAGCCGGGCGTGTCTACATTTGCGATATTGTTGTTTATCGCTTCGTCTCTTAACCATGAAGCATCGGCCGCCTTGTCGAGAACATTGATGTAGTCGAATGCGTTTGTTCTTATCATGTCTGTCCTTCCCGGGTGAAGACCCAAATGCCGTATATATCGCAAACACAACATATAGGCGCAATGACCCATTTCACCCACTATATTTTATTATAGTGTAAACCTGAAAAAACACAAGTGCATTTTATCAAAAAGCACACAATATTGTGGTCTTAAATTCAAGATGGTACAATATCTATGTTTACATAATGTTGTCGCATAACTATACGCATGCCCTGTTTTCTTGATTATTTACCACAATATATGGTTTACAAAAAGGGACCTATCAAATGATAAGTCCCTTTACCTTAACGTAATCCGTTACAATCTGTTATATCGGCTCATTAACGCTTTTTATTAATATAACAATTCTTAATAAACATTAAATTAATCGATCAATGTTTACTGCCCTTCTTTTTTGAGCTTGTCTATCTCCTCAAAGACCGCATCGTTCAAAACTTTGATATATGTTCCTTTCATACCCGAGGATCTCGATTCGATAACACCCGCACTTTCAAACTTCCTGAGCGCATTAACGATAACACTCCTCGTAATGCCCACTCTGTCGGCAATTTTGGAAGCTACAAGTATTCCTTCCATTCCGTTGAGTTCATCAAAAACGTGTGTTATTGCTTCCATTTCGGAGAAAGAAAGCGTTCCGATCGCGCTTCTTACCACCTGAAGTTTCCTTGATTCCTCGGCATTTTCTTCGTTGACCGCACGCAGCATTTCAAGTCCGACAACGGTACTGCCGTATTCGCAAAGGATGATATCGTCAATATCATACTGATCACTCGTCCTGTACACAAACAGCGTTCCGAGTCTCTCTCCGGCTATCTCAATGGGAGTGATGACCGCGCGGAATTTGGAAATGTCGGTTCTTTCAAATCCGAGTGTCGTAAGATTGACATTTTCCTTTGTGGACAATACGGCGAGCAATCTTTCGTTTAACAACGCGTCGATAAATCCGCCGACAGTGTTCTGAATAAGTTCGTCAATGATCTCAATATCCGCAAGATTACCGACACCGAGAACCTTGCCTTTCTTACTGATGACAAGGATATTGGACTCAAGGATGTCCTTCATGACCTTGCAGATATCGTTAAATACAACTTTGCTCGAATTGTTGTTATGAAGAAGTTTTCCTATTTTTCTTGTCTTATCCAACAACTGTACACTGCTCATAACGATACCTCCATTAAATTGTGCTCACTGTATGACATCTTAACATAAATATCGTAAAATTTCAAGTAATTTTGTGTAATTTTTAAACAATTTCAGATAATTCATTGTTTTAACAGATTATCATGCGAAATGACAAAATACAGGTATAAAAAAGACCGAACGATCGTCTCGTTCGGTCTTTGGGTATTAATCTTCTTTTTGGGGGCGCTGCCATACCATGTAATCACACTCGGGAATATCGATACATCCGTAATATCTTCTTCCTTTCTTTGTGTGTCTTATGACAACATCTTTTCCGCATTTGGGACACGGAACACCGATCTTTTCATAGAACGGTTTTGTGTTTCGGCACTCCGGAAATCCGGGACAGCCGAGGAATTTACCGTGCGGTCCGTATTTGATGACCATGTTTCTTCCGCAAAGTTCGCAGACTTCGTCGGTCACCTCGTCCTGGACCTTTACATGCTCAAGTTCCTTTTCAGCTTCCGATACGGCTCTGTCAAGATCGGGATAGAAATTTTCAACAACGGTCTTCCACTTTATCTTGCCTTCACCGACACCGTCAAGGAGTGCTTCCATATTCGCGGTAAAGTTTGCATCGACGATCGAAGGGAATGCCTCGACCATCATTTTGTTTACGACTTCGCCAAGATCCGTAACAAAGAGATTCTTTCCGTCTTTTGTCACGTAATGTCTTGCAAGTATCGTTGTTATCGTAGGTGCGTAGGTACTGGGACGTCCTATGCCGAACTCTTCAAGAGCGCGTACAAGCGAACTCTCGGTATAATGAGCCGGAGGCTGTGTAAAATGCTGTTTCCCCTCGACATCGTTAACCGTAAGTTTTGTCTTCTCATCAAGTTTTCCCGAGAACACATTCTCTTCCGAAGAATCCGGGAGCGCATCTTCGTCCTTTGTCTCCATATATACGTTCATGAAACCGTCAAAAGAGAGTTTTGAAGCAGTCATCGTAAACAGATGACCCGCACACGAAAGCTTAACGTTTGTGGATTCATATACGGCGTCCTGCATACGGCTTGCAACAAATCTCTGCCAGATAAGCGTATACAATCTTAATTCATCACGTGAAAGATAAGACTTCATATCCTTGGGAGTACGGTTTACGTCCGTAGGTCTTATCGCTTCGTGAGCATCCTGAATCTTTCTCTCATCTTTCTTGGCTGTTCCGGCTTCTCTTAAATACTTATCGCCGTACGTCTTCTTAATGTATTCCGAAAGAGATTTTTCCGCCTCATCCGATACTCTGGTGGAATCGGTACGAAGATATGTGATGATACCGAGTGTATCCGATCCCATTTCAACACCTTCGTAAAGATGCTGCGCAAGTCTCATCGTCTTCTGCGTTGAGAAGTTGAGTGTCTTGCCCGCTTCCTGCTGAAGCGTCGAAGTCGTAAAAGGAAGCGGTGCTTTTCTTGAACGCTCGCTCTTTTTTACTTCGCTTACGTCAAACTGCTTTCCCTTAACGTCTTTTAACACCTTGTCGGCTTCGGCCTTGGAATAAAGTTCTTTCTTTTTGCCGTCGCTTCCGTAATATTTGCTGACAAGCGGTTTTGAAATGCCTTTGGCGGAAAGAGTTGCCTCGATCGTCCAATACTCTTCGGGCTTGAAAGCTTCGATCTCGGCCTCACGGTCGCATATCATCTTAAGTGCAACACTTTGTACACGGCCCGCACTTAATCCTCTTTTGATCTTAGCCCAAAGGAGGGGTGAGATCTTATAACCCACCATACGATCGAGCATTCTTCTGGTCTGCTGCGCATCTACAAGGTCCATGTCGATCTTTCTGGCGTTCTTAAGCGATTCTTTGACCGCATTTTTTGTGATCTCGTTGAAGGTTATCCTGGATGTCTTCTTGGGGTCTAACTTGAGTGCCTCACAAAGATGCCAGGAAATAGCTTCTCCTTCGCGGTCCGGGTCGGTTGCGAGATATATCTTGTCGGCTTTCTTAACTTCTTTTCGAAGAGTTGAAAGCACTTCGCCTTTTCCGCGAATAGTAATATATTTGGGCTCATAGCCATGATCGACGTCGATCCCCAGCGAACTCTTCGGAAGGTCTCTTACGTGACCGTAACTTGCAACCACTTCATAATTTGTACCCAAAAACTTTTTGATCGTTTTCACCTTTGCAGGTGATTCCACAATAACCAGATTTTTTGCCATTTATAAACTGCACTCCGTATTGCTTAATATTCCCATGCGTTTGGCGTCTCTTTGAACACTCACCCGCAATCGTGAAGTAATATACACTAAAACAATAGAAGACGCAAGTACAAAAACAAAAGATATGCCAAAATGACTTCCGGTTAAAAACAAATAATCGCCTTCTTTCCCATCCGCGCTCATCAAGCCACCCATGCGTAGATTCGGAATTTTCAACTTGCATTCACCAATCGAGTTCGTCTTCATGCCCTCTTTCTTCTTCCTTTATAACCATATTTCTTATATCTGTTCCTTTTTTTGTAGGAAGAAACCGTCCCGCGCCGAGAGATGAAAGAACATCCTTCTCGACCAAAGACATACAGATGCCGAGTATTTCAAAAGGCGGCATATCGATGACGGACGATAAGTGATCGATCGTAAAGGAATCTTCACCGATGTTTCTGATGATCTCGATCTCCGTTTCGGAATATCGCGACAGATTCGGCGGAACTTGCGATGAGGCAGGCCGGTTTAACGACGTCTGTCCGAATCGATCAGCAATCTCAGCGGCAAAGGCGTTGATGTCCGATATGACGCCGGCACCCTGTCTGATAAGTTCGTTAGTGCCATAGCTTGTTATATCGGTAATGCGTCCCGGAACAACGTAAACGTCGCGCCCCTGCGAAAGGGCATTGTCGACCGTGATGAGCGTTCCGCTTTTTTCTTTGGCCTCTATTACGGCAAGAGTATGGGATATTCCGGATATTATTCGGTTACGCATGGCAAAAAACTGTCTTTGAGGCATGGTGCCCGGAGGATATTCGGATATTATGGAGCCTTCTTTTGCCAGTTCGTAATAAAGACTTTTAGATTCGCGGGGATAGATCACATCAACTCCTCCGCCAAGCACGGCAATGCTGCTGCCTCCCGCTTTAAGCGCGGCAGCCTGTGAAAGAGAATCGATCCCTCGCGCCATACCGCTCACAACGCATACGCCCGCTCTTGCAAGCGCATCACCGAGTCTGTCCGCGACCGCCTTACCGTAATCGGAACATTCTCTGGCCCCTATGACTCCGACGTTCACAGCCGTCTTCGAGGGAATCTTGCCCTTAACAAACAGAACAACAGGCGGATCGGATATATCTTTTAACAATTCCGGATAATCATTATCTTCTATCGGTATCATCTTTATTCCCATGTGATTCATCCGATCGAACTCTCTTTTTATCCGATCGTCCTTCTTAACATCGATGAACCTTTGTATCTGCTTATCGCTGAACCGGCCCGTGTTTTTAAGCGTCTTCTCATCGGCAAAAAGAAACTCCTCGGGCGAGCCGAATGTACGCTTAATGCGTTCGTACAATACCGGTCCGACATTTCCGCAAAGGCTTATATAATAGAAGAAATAGAGATTTTCCGAGCTTAAGGCGTCAAAACCGTTCTCAAACATTTCCGCCACCTCCTGTTGTATACTCGGGGAATCGATAACACGACGCTTCCATAAGGTGTTGTGCCAAGACGTTTTCTTCGCCTTCAAAATCCGCTATCGTCCTCGCGACTCTTAATATCTTGTAAAAAGAACGCGTGCTGAGTTTAAGCTTCTCATACAAAGAAAACGCATACTCGCGCTCGCTTTCTCCAAGTCCCACATACTTATCGGTCTTTGAAGACGGGATATGGGAATTGAACTTAAAGTTTTCGTCTTTGTAGCGTATCTTCTGGCGTTCTATGGCGTCCGCTATGCGCTCTTTAAGTTCATTTGCACTTTTATGGCGGATATTGTCATCGCCCGTTCCGATTGGTGCCCTTACCATGTCTTTTAAGTCCATTCGGAGCACTTCCACACATATATCTATCCTGTCCGCAACGGGTCCTGAGATCTTCGAAAGATATTTGGATATCTGCGACTGTGTACAAGTGCATCGGTTCCTGTCGGGGAAATAACCGCAAGGGCACGGATTCATGGCACCTACGAGCATGAATTTTGCGGGATATGTATATGTGTTTCTGGCCCTTGAGACCATTATCTTTCCATCCTCCAAAGGCTGTCTTAACATATCGATCGTCTCTCGTTTAAACTCGGGCATCTCATCCAGAAAAAGAATCCCTCTGTGGCTTAGGCTCACAAGGCCCGGCGAAGCGTTCGGACCGCCTCCTGCGAGCGATTGCAGCGTTGCGGAGTGATGCGGGCTGTAGAACGGACGCCTTGTTATGAAAGGCATCTTTTCGTTTAAAAGTCCCATTACCGAATAGATTGAAGATATCTCAAGACTTTCCTCGTATGACAGTTCCGGCATGATGGAAGGAAGGCTTTTTGCGATAAGAGATTTTCCGCTTCCGGGCGGTCCCGTCATGAGAAGATGATGAAAACCCGCCGCAGCAAGTGCAGCCGCACGTTTTGCTCCCTCCTGCCCCACTATATCGTCAAAATCGGAAACTTCTTCACTTAAAGAGGCATCCTCCGTAACCATAGGGGGCTTGTACACTTCAAAGCAGTTACCGCTAAGTGCGGCGAATGCTTCCGCAAGCGTTGAAACGGCCACTATGTCTATCCCGTTTATAACACTCCCTTCACGAGCATTGTCCAAAGGCAGCATAACGCGCTCGAACCCCCGCTCTTTTGCCATCCTCACTATCGGAATGATACCCTTTACGCTCTTGATCTGACCGTCTAGCGCAAGCTCGCCGATAACGAGTGTCTTTCTTTGTTCAAATTCCGGAATGTAATTGAAGACTCCCAATATAGCTACCGCTATGGGAAGATCGAATGCCGCACCGCTCTTATGTTCATCGGCGGGCGACAGATTGACGGTGATGCGCATTGCAGGAAGATTTATCCCGTTGTTCTTTAGCGCCACCCTGACTCGTTCTTTGGCTTCTTTGACTTCGCTTCCGAGCAAACCGATCATATCGAAAGTCGGAAGTCCCGTTGAGGAATCCACCTCAACCGTTATAAGGTCGCCAAAAACACCTCCGACTCTGCCGGAGTAAACCTTATAAACCATATTTCGTCCTCTTCTTCTCTCCCTGAAGCAAACGATCGAACGATCACAGATCACAGGGCGGAACGATACTCATCCGCCCGTGACTTTGATTATTTTGAAATACCGTATTTTTTGAGTGTGTCTTCGTCCATTATGTAACGGTTGTCCATCGTCTTCATAATGTCCGCTATTTCAAGATCGTCGTACATATTTCTGTCCGAAAGATCGATGATCTCGTTAGTATTGAAAACAAGCACCATAGGGTGCAGTATATCGTATGAATTGACCGAGATAACAAGTGCCTTCTCGCCGCTTGTAAGCTCCACGCTCGTACCCGGAGCAAGGAAGTTTATCGATTCCACGAGTGCTTCCACTGCCTTTGGATGGAATACTTCGGGGTGCTCGTAAAGATGTCTTAATGCCACAACTTCGCTTCTTGGGTCGCCGACTGCACTCATGGCCGTCATCGAATCGTAAACCTCGGCAACGATCATAACTCTTGCGCCTGTGACAAGCTTTATCTTGTCATTGACTTCACCGTATTTAAGCTCCTGAAGCGTCCTTTGCGTCTGCTGGCATATTCGTCTTATATTGGGGTTCGAAGAAAAAACGGTCTCTATAAAGTCAAATCCCGTAGTCTGGCTGGTCTCATATATCCTCTCAAGACTTTCTTCGTCTTCTCCCTTAAGAAGCGATTCGGGTATCATTATCTTCCCAAGATCATGAACGATACATGCCGTGATGCAATCGTTAAAATCTTCGACCGAAACGTTCATCCTGTGGCACATTAAAGTCGAAAGGATGGCTACGTTTAAAGAATGCTTATATACAAAATCTTCTTTGCTTCGAAGGTTTTGGGTAAAATTGATCTTATGACTTAAATGACCGTAATTTTTTACGATAGCCGCCACGATCTGATCTATTTTCCTTGTTCGTTTGGAATTGACTATCTCTCTGAGTTCTTCTTCAATGGCATAAACCTGAACGGTCTGAAAACGTTCAAATTCGATATCCTCGTCGCTCATGGGAGGGCACGGCTCAGCCGGCTCAAGAATAAAGATACCTATAAGACCGAAGTTTTTAATACTGTTTATGGCAGCGTCCGTTAGCTTGGAGTCACGTTCATAAAGCAAAACGCCCTTTTTGTTGTAGATGGGTCTTGCAATCCTCATGCCCGTTTTAAGCTGTTCGGTACTGACGAACTTCATAGACATATCCCCCGCAGATATACACTTCAAGATAATTATAAATTTTCTTTTTACTTATGTAAAGCGGTAAATTATTACTTTAGGAACTTTGCCATTGCGACGTTTGACACGTCGAGCCCGAAGTCCGTCAGATACAGTACCTCTTTTTCGTCGATAAGAAGCCCTTCTTTGGTGAGTTCTGCGATCTCTTTTGCGTAAACGTCATATATGCTTAAAGAAAAAGTTTCTTCAAATTTCTTTTTGGATACACCGCTTGTCAGCCTCAGTCCCAAAAACATAAACTCAGCCATCGCATCGTCTTTCGATAGCTTTGTGACTTCTTTTTCAAAGTCTCCCTCAATATATCGCTTAAGATCGGAATGCATCAGGTATCTGTTCTCATCATAAAACGAAGCGGCGGCTATACCGAACCCAAGATATGGCTTTCTCGTCCAATAGCCCATGTTATGTTTGCACTCAAAACCGGGTTTTGCATAATTTGAGATCTCATAACGCTCATATCCGTTCTCTTTAAGAAACGCTTTCGTATCGTGATACATCTCACGGTCGGTTTCTTCGTCCGGAAGGTCCTTTCCGTCTTTATATCTTTCATAAAAAGGCGTCCCCTCCTCGATGATAAGGCTGTAGGCACTTATATGCGCAGGTTTAAGACTCACCACGCGTTTAAGAGTATTAAGGTACGAAGAACGCGTTTGCGTTGGGAGTGCACTCATTATATCGATATTTACATTTTCAAATCCGGCATTTCTCACAAGCTCGTACGAATGCAAAAAGCCCTCGTAGTCGTGAACTCTTGATAGCAGTTTAAGTTCCGCATCGTCAGTCGACTGAAGACCTATGCTTATCCTGTTTATGCCCGCTTCTTTATAGACTGAGAGTTTCTCTTTTATCACAGTGCCGGGATTAACTTCTATCGTGATCTCCGGATCGTCGCTTACGCTAAATCGGTCTCTTAACTTTTCAAAAAGCTTATATATATACTTTTCATTAACTGAGGAGGGAGTTCCTCCGCCCACAAAAACGGAGTCTATGGAGAGATTCTCCACAGACTCCGACTCTATTTCAATCTGCCTATACAGACTTTCAAAATATGCTCTTTTGCTCTCTTCGTTGCAGACAAACGAAGTGAAGTCGCAATAATCACACTTCTTCACGCAAAAAGGGATATGAACATAGATCATTGAAGTCTTATTCATCATCTAACTTAAGTACGCTCATGAATGCCTTTTGAGGAACCTCAACGTTACCTACCTGACGCATTCTCTTCTTTCCTTCTTTTTGCTTTTCAAGCAGTTTCTTCTTACGCGTGATATCACCGCCGTAGCACTTTGCAAGAACGTCTTTGCGCATTGCCTTTACGGTCTCTCTTGCGATAACTTTTCCGCCGACCGCTGCCTGAATGGGTATCTCAAACAGGTGTCTCGGGATCTCTTCTTTCAGCTTCTCGCACATTTTTCTTCCGCGTTCATAGGCACTTTCTTTAAACACGATGAAAGAAAGCGCATCGACCTCTTCGCGATTTATAAGTATGTCGAGTTTGACAAGCTCGGACTTCTCATAGCCTTTAAGATCATAGTCGAAAGAAGCATATCCTCTCGAACGGCTCTTAAGCGCATCGAAGAAATCGTAGATTATCTCATTTAACGGAAGCACATATTTTATCAAAGCACGCGACTCGTCGAGATATTCCATGCTTACGTAACGGCCGCGTCTTTGCTGGCAAAGTTCCATGATGGAGCCCACAAATTCTTTGGTGACCATTATCTCGGCGTTAACGACCGGTTCTTCCATGTAGTCGATCTCCGAAGGATCGGGAAGATTGGTCGGATTGGTAAGTTCTATCATCTCACCGTTCGTTTTATGGACTCTGTAAACAACGCCCGGAGCCGTCGTTACAAGATCGAGGTTATATTCTCTTTCAAGTCTTTCCTGGATGATCTCAAGATGCAAAAGCCCAAGGAATCCGCATCTGAATCCAAATCCGAGAGCAACCGAGGTTTCGGGTTCATAGAAAAGTGATGCGTCATTTAGCTGAAGTTTCTCGAGCGCATCTCTTAAATCGGGATACTTTGCTCCGTCAGCGGGATAAACTCCGCAGTAAACCATCGACTGAACCTTCTTATAGCCCGGAAGCGGCTCTTTGCAAGGATGCTCCGCATTGGTTACGGTATCTCCGACCGCGGTGTCACGAACATTTTTGATAGATGCCGTAATGTAACCTACCATACCTGCCGAAAGCTCATCACAGGGTATGAACTGGCCCGCTCCGAAATACCCCACTTCGACTACTTCCGCCGTGGCGCCGGTAGCCATCATCTTTATGGGAGTCCCCTTCCCTACGGTACCGTTCTTTATACGTACAAATATGATGACCCCTTTATAGGAATCGTATAAAGAGTCAAATATGAGTGCCTGAAGCGGAGCGTCGGGATCGCCGACCGGAGCCGGAACCTTTTCAACGATCGCTTCAAGTACTTCTTCTATGTTTATTCCGTTTTTTGCGGATATTCTCGGGGCATCCATCGCCTCTATTCCGATGACATCCTCTATTTCACGCGCAACCTTATCGGGTTCGGCACTCGGAAGATCGATCTTGTTTATTACCGGAAACACATCAAGATCATGATCGAGAGCAAGATAAACATTTGCCAGCGTCTGGGCTTCAATACCCTGCGCCGCATCGACGACAAGTATGGCACCGTCGCAGGCAGCCAAAGAACGGCTTACCTCGTAGTTAAAGTCAACATGGCCGGGAGTATCGATAAGATTGAAAATATACTCCTCACCGTTACGTGCTTTATACACGGTACGAACGGTCTGCGCTTTAATGGTAATGCCTCTTTCACGCTCAAGATCCATATTGTCGAGCACCTGGGCCTGCATTTCGCGGCTCGTAAGCAGACCGGTCATCTCAATGATACGGTCGGCAAGCGTCGACTTGCCGTGATCGATATGAGCAATTATGCAAAAGTTTCTGATATGATCGCGGTTCATAAAACCTCCACCTCAAAGATCGCATATTCTTTGAATATGCGTCGCGCCGTTTTGCGTCGCCGAAGGCGACATATACCTTTGCAAAACGTGCGCATCAACTTCTCTTTTGTTATACAGCATAGCTGTATAACAAAAGAGAATCGCATGACGGTACGATTCTCTTAGTGTTTTTATAAATATAGGTTATGCAAAATTATGCAAGCTTGTTAACAGCTAAGGTCATACGGGAAACTTTTCTCGATACGGTATTCTTATGATAAACACCCTTAGCTTCAGCCTTTGCCATAACAGAAATAGCATTTGCAAGAGCTGCGGTAGCTTCTTCTCTGTTGTTAGCATCGATAGCTGCATATACCTTCTTAATAGCTGTCTTAACGCCGGACTTGATAGACTTATTACGGTCTGCCTTTGCCCTGTTAACTAAGATACGCTTCTTTGCAGATTTGATGTTAGCCAAGACTATACACCTCCATTTTAATCAAAATAACGGGTTAAGCGTGTTGCATCCGGACACGGACGACTGCTGCACGCACTAAAACATGGTAAACGATTTTGTTTGCCGTGTCAACAAGATTCTTTCGTATTACATTGTTTTTTTTTTCATATTTTTGTAAAACACTTTAATCTAATACTTTAGCATCTGGCCGGCTATTATCAAATTTGGATTCTGAATACCGTTAAGTTTTGCAAGATAGGAAACGCTTGTATTGTATCGTCTGGCGATGGAAGTCAGTGTATCGCCCGAAACTATGCGGTAATTTCCGTTTCCGGAGATCAAAATACCGTGAAGGCTTTCGTCGCTTGGACTATCTGTCCGGTCGGACGTCGTCGAAAATCTGTGATACTTTGCATAAAGATATAACGGACCGTACCATTTTATCTTGGGATCGCTCACGACGTATTTGCCGGGAATAACAAAATGATAATCCCTTTCCCGGTAACGGCAATCAAATACCAGTGTAAGATTTGGATTGTCTTCCAATAATTCCATGATGTCCAAAGAAAGCGAAGTTCCCTCATTCCAGTAAACGGTTACAGGCTTTTGAGGATCATCCGAAGCCTTTACGGTATCGATCATTTTTTCTTCCAAAACGTTCAGATAGTCTGCTTCCTCCTCTGTCGGAGTCTCCGGCCCCGGATCTTGTACGGGCTTTGTTATCACAAATGTCTTTATAAAAGATCCCGCGAAACAACCCTTTCCTTTTATCGTGATCTCATATGTCCCGGGATCGACAGCATTCACAGGATATACAACAGTAAAATCGATTCCTTCCTTAAGCAGATCGTCCCCGCTTTTTATCGCAACTTCCGGAACAACCGCGCCGCCGGTATATTCGCCCGCATGTATGCTCACAAAAAGTTGAGCATCTTTTACCGTAACAGACATATTCCCGGCATTTAGTGTAAATAATCTTTCGTTTTCCGTGTTGCCTTCTTTGATCGTTCCTGCCGAGATTTCCAGTTTTTTAAAGCCTGTTATGCCCGTTGTATCGATCTTCACCGTATCGCCCACACATCCTTCGTTGTCGTTAAGAATGGGACTGTTATTGATAACAATACAATTTAACGAAGCATCAGACGTTACTTCATAACACTCGTGCACCTCAGTCGCAGAATTTACCGGAAGAATCACCCCCGCAGGAGCATATATCGCTCTTAGACTCGTGCAGACCCCAAGCGCGTCATCGGTAAATGTCACTCCATCGGGAACATAAAGTTCGGTAAGTGACGGTAAATCTTCAAAGAAATCCGGCCCAAGCTGAGGTAAACCTTTACCGAGTACGAGTGTCTCCAAGTTTGAAGAATCCTCAAACGGATATCCATCAACGCTCGTGACGGAATCGGGTATGGTAAGCTTCGTCAGTCCGTCACAATTATAAAAGGCAGCAAGCCCTATGGTAGTCAAGTTTTCGGGTAACGTTATCGATTCAAGGACGGAACAGTTGGAAAATGCAGTCTGTTCTATAGTTTTAAGAGAATTCGGAAGAGTTATAGAACTTAACTTTGCACATCTGCAAAAACAGCTCCTATCCAGTTTTTCCACTCCTTCGCCGATGGTCACGGAAGTGAGGTTAGGCAACTCGTAGAAAGCTCTCTCCCCGACTGTTCTTCCGCTTTTTCCGGGATTAATGATAACCGTTTCAAGCAAATTGCAATTAGAAACCAGACCTGACGGAATAGTTTCAAGCCCGCATCCGACAGTGACGGTCTTTAACGATGCGATATTGCTGAAGGGACCCCAACCGACCTCGGTAACACTGTCGGGTATCGCGACCGAAATCAGGGCACTAGAGGAAAATGCCGTCGATCCTATAAATGTAACGCCATCGGGGATAGTAACCGAGTTTAAGGCCGTTCCTTGAAAAGCGCATGTTCCGATCGACTTAAGAGTGCTCGGAAAACTTATTGTCGAGAGCGCTCTACAGTAACAAAAAGCACCGGCGTCTATCTCTGTAAATCCTTCACCTATACTTACGGTCGACAGAGAATTATAACCGCCGGCAAATGCTCCGGAATCGATCCTTCTTCCGTTTTCTCCGTCTTTAAGAGTAAGTGTTGTAAGATTGGTACATCCGTATAAAGTACCGGAATAAATTAACCTGACTTTGCCTCCTATGGTGACGGTCCTAAGACTTTGACACGAAGCTAATGCTCCCCCGGCAAGTGTTGTGACGCTGTCGGGAACGGTGATCTCCGTTATTCCCGTAGCATATAACGCCCCGCCTTCAATAGTTTCCAAGCCGTCAGGTAGCGAGATCGACGTAATGGACGAGCAACCTGCAAAGCATCCCGAGCCCAACGTTTTCAATGTATTCGGAAGTGTGACGTTCTCCAATGTTAAAATAGAACTGAAGGCATTTGAAGGGATCGAAGAGATGCCCGAACCTATGATCAGGTTTTTTACTTCGCTGTCACTCCATGGATACTCTCCGGAATCGCAGGTCGCAATGGCGCCTGTTCCCAAAATTGTTAACGTATCGCCTGATATAACTGCCGTTACGTTACTTGCGGTCTCAGCGCCTACAAGCCAGGGATTATCCGCCGATCCGTCCTGTACGGTCTCTGCATAAGTATCGAGATTTTTGATACAAAAAAGCAGCGAAACCAAAGCTGTTAGTTTCACTGCTGTTTTAACGATCACTTTTATCCCATTCACAATAATACCTCCAATGCAAACTCCCCGTCAAAAATTATATACGAAAAAAACAAAAAAAGCAATAGTACTGTTTATTTGAATTTTGGTTCTTATAGTGACCGCATTTTAAAGCGTTTGCAAGGAAGATTTAAAGAACGATTGTGATTTCTTTTTCCGGATTTATAACAATCCCTTAAGCCGCCTGTTCTCGATGTAAAGAGCCGATACGGAACCGAGTGCGGTAACAAGATGCTCCTGATCTTTCGAGAAGACTACGGGATTGCCGAAACGATCGACCGTACTGCCTTTGTCGTCCATCGTATTGATAAGCTGAAGAACTCCGATAACATCATCGTTTCCCACAGCCATGGGTATCACGAGCATTGATCCGGTGCGGTAATTGTTCATCGCATCATACTTCTTGGAACCGGAAAAATCAAACTTACTCGATTTATAAACGTCCTGAATGTTAAGACGTTCTTTGGTTATGGCCGCATAAGCACATACAAAAGATCGAGATAACGGAACAGGCGGTATCGCATCCGCTCCGGTCGAAGAACTGAGCGA
>JAILEQ010000083.1 GCA_024687305.1 Lachnospiraceae bacterium
GCTTAAGTATTGATGCATTGACTTTGGATTCGCTAAATTGAAATTGACATTATAAAGAATTTGGGATTATAGAAAGAAAAAGCCCCGGCACATTATAGAACATATCAGCAGTTCGTATGTGTTGGGGCTTTTCTGTGAGCACTTCAACGGTCTATTACCATTTCGTGTTATACTGTGTTATCAGATAATCTTTCCCTTGTATTTGCCCTTATGAGCATCAGATGATCACATGGGCTGTTGGATAATCTGATGCTTTCCATCTGTCATCTGAACTTTGTGTACGTTTTTCTTTTCTCTTGCCATAATAAAAGGCCTCCTTAAAGTATTTAAATTTTACCTTAGGAGACCTCAATAATACATTATTCTTATACTTTTACAGACTTTTATGCACAGACTCCACCGTTTCTTAATATCAATTCTTTTCTCTATAAAACTTTTGCAAAACATAAAACGCCGGCTTTTTGTATTTACGATCGGAGGTAATGAGACCTTTGCGATTGTAAAAGCCCTGAATGGAGGATGTTCTCCTCGGACATTTGAAATCAAACAATATCCACGGAGACATTCCTTTTATGTAGGGTATGTTCTTTATCGTTTCGGTCTGCCTTCCGTATATTTCGGCCTGACACTCTTCTGTTCCCTTATCATCAACAGTTCCGTGCAAACCTGCTGTTGCATCGGCACCGAATTCAGTGATGATGACCGGTTTCGAAGGATTGCTGTTTTTAAACAGCATATCCAGTTCATCAAAGTTTGGCGAATACCAGCCCATATATTCGTTCACACCGATAATATCCAGTTTTTCGGCCAACCTGTCTTTAATGCTTAATGTTTTGCCGTCTACCAGGCAGGCTGCTGAAACAGGTCTTGTCTCATCGTATTTGTGAGCAAAATCCGCAAGCGAACTCATGAATTTGAAGCGTTCATCCGTATCGGGATTTTCATTTCCGACAGACCATATTATTACGGAAGCGCGATTGTAATCTCTGCAGATCAATTCTTCAAGTTGATTTTTAGCCTGCTCATAGGAGTCGAGATCATCAAATTCTATCGCCCAATAAACAGGGATCTCTTCCCAAAGCAAAAGACCTTCTTTGTCACAGAGTTTCGCCATGTTCTCGTGATGCGGATAGTGAGCCAGTCTGAGATAATTGGCTCCGAGTTCTTTCGCAACTCTTATCGTCTCCATCCTCTCTTCATCCGTCAGAGCTTTTCCCGTGGCATCCGAATCTTCATGAACGCTTATACCTTTAAGAAAAATCTTTTCACCGTTTAGGAATATATCGTTTCCCTTAACGCTTATTTCTCTGAAACCTACTTTGTCGGAAACGGTATCTTCGCAGAAAGAAACCGTAACGTCATACAGTTTGGGTGATTCGGGGCTCCAAAGAAGAGGGGAAGCATCAAGTTCTCTTTCGGCAGTGCCGTTATGAACAGAGAGCAATTCGGAAATATTAAGTTCCGGAATATTTACTTTAACGACTCCGCTGTCCGAAGATGTTCTCACCGTTACTTTTATCTTTTTAAAAGCCGAACCCGGAACGAGCGCTATCTTTAGATCTTTAATGTAATCCCCGGGCAAAAGAACAAGTTCGATATCGCGATATATGCCGTTATAGTTAAACCAATCGGTATTTTCCGTAGGCACATGATATCGATTCCTTGTATTGTCGGAGACCAAAACTATACGGTTATCTTCTTTGAGATACTCCTTAACGTCGCACATGAACGGCGTTGAGCCGCCAAAATGTTCGCAAACGTATTGGCCGTTTATAAATACACGGCACTTATAATTTGCGGCTCCGATTCTTAAGAAGATGTGATCATGAGCCAAGTCGGTTTCTTTAAGCCTTACTGTCTTTGAAAATACAACAGGCCCCTCGTACCAGAAAAACTCAGGTTTTACTGTGTTTGTGTTACACGGCAGTTCGATCTCTTCCCATGTGTCGAAAGAAAAATCCACCGGGAGAGTGCGCCCTTCGTCGTCTTTATATATCTCTTTGAACCACTTCTGCCTTAAACACGTATCGTAAGGGTCGATGGTATAGTTCCAGTTGCCGTTAAGACTTATCGAAGCACGTCCGCCCATAAAAACCAGATCTTTGGCGGCCGCGTCTTTGTTCAGATATTCCGATTCATAATCGGGAGTCAAAAAATCAGCCATCTTTTGCATAAGACAGTCCCTCTCGCTTCAAACATTTTAATTAAGCTCTATCTCTTCGCCCTGTGCCACTATCATCTTTCCGGGCACATCGAAGGTTTCCGCCACCGCTTGGTCAAATCCGTTTCCGTTATTGGCGGGGATCATGTGATAGGGAATATTGTGCTTCGCGCCCACAAGCTTTGCGCATTCGATTGCTTCAGCCATATCCATGTTGTAGATTCCGTCGCAGCAGAAGAACGCGTAGTCGAGGTTTCTTTCTGCCATGGATTCCATGTCTTTGGTCGTTGAAGTGTCGCCCGAGAGATAAAGCGTCACACCGTTTGAAAACGTCAAAATGTAGCCCACACAGTCGTTAACACTGTGATTTTTATTGTATCCGGCTTCGACTGCCTCAACCTTTACAAAATCGTATTCAAATGTTTGATGTTGGCCATCCTTAATGGCTTCTTTCCAAGTGATGGTTTCGCAATCGGCATTCTTCGTCTTTATCATGTCCGTCTGAGTATGATCGTAATGACCGTGGGTCAGAAGTATCAGATCGGCGGGCAGATCGTAACCGTCCCCAATAAATGGATCCACATATATCACCTTGCCCTCCGCGGTGACGATCCTTATGCTTGCGTGTCCCTGATACAATAGTTTTGCTGCTCCCATTGGTTCCTCCTCTTCTATAACTGCAGGTTCTTCTGCAATCTTTTCGACCATTACAGATTCTTGTACAGATACTGCAGATTCTTCAACTTCCTCTTTCGTGCTTGTTAGTGTTTCATTTGCTTTCTCTGCTTTGCTGCATGAAGAAAACGTTATGGCAATTATTGAAATTATGGCAATTATGATCAGTCTTTTTCTCATTTTTTCCTGCCTGAAGTCTTTTGTTTTATATTAGCATAAAGAATGAACCAACACCACCGTCCCCTGGGGTCAAAAAACAAGGCCGCAAGCATTGGCTTGCGGCCTTATCATTTCAGTGATTATTCGTCACGAAGTATCTGTTTAAGTGAACTTTCGACGCTTTCGGCAACATCGTTCATGACCTCGATGGAAGAAACGGTTTCTTCGGCGACGCCCATAAGGTTGTCTGCTTTAGCATTTACGCTTGCGACGATGTCGGCAAGTTTGGCAGATTCGGAAATAAGCTGCCCGATGGTAGTCCTGATATCG
>JAILEQ010000100.1 GCA_024687305.1 Lachnospiraceae bacterium
TATATTCATAGGTTTTTACGGTATTGGTGTGTCTGGGATGAAAGTCCGGTGCGACCTCACGCGACCACACTGCTTTTATATCTTCGGGAAGTACGGTATTGAGGGCCAAAGAAACCTTTTCGCCCGGCATACGTGCATCGGTATCGTACACTGCCATGTTGCAAAGCGCATGAACACCCGCATCGGTACGACTCGCGCCGATGACCGTTATCTTTTCGCCGTGAAGGTTCGACAAAGCCTTATTCAGTTCACCCTCGATCGTGGGAGCATTGTCCTGAAGCTGCCACCCCGAATAGTTTGTGCCGTCGTAAGCGACGCAAAGAAGTATTCTTTTCATTAAAAAATCACTCTTATGGCTATGATCGCGCCAAGGTAAACAAATAATACAAGATAAGCGACCGCATCGTTTGCATGATACTTAAGAGGTTTCATCTTGGTACGACCGTCGCCGCCTCTGTAGCCTCTTGCCTCCATCGCCATTGCCAGGTCGTTTGCCCGTCTGAAAGCCGATACAAACAGCGGTACCAAAAGCGGTATCAGGCTTTTAACTTTCTTTATCAGGTTTCCCGATTCAAAATCTGCACCTCTTGCCATCTGTGCCTTCATGATCTTATCGGTTTCTTCGACCAGAATGGGAATAAAGCGAAGTGCGATGGACATCATCATTGCGATGTCGTGAACCGGAACCTTGAATATCTTCAAAAACGAAAGTCCCTTTTCCAGTCCGTCGGTCAAATGGTTTGGCGTTGTCGTAAGCGTCATTATCGATGAACCGATGACCAGAAACGAAAGTCTTATCGCCATAAAACCGGCAGTCTTTATGCCCTGCTTTGTGATGCTTAACTTCCAGAAAGAAAAGATCACATCACCTCTTGCCATGAAAAGATTGCAGATGACCGAAAACAGCAAAAGAAAAAGTATCGCGCGCATACCTTTTACCATATATTTAAAAGGCACTTTTGAAAGCGAGATCACGGTGATCAGAAAAGCTATCGCCGGAATATACCCTATGAAGTTGTCCGTTATGAAGAGCGAAACGAGGAAAACCATCGTTCCGAACAGTTTCACTCTCGGGTCAAGTCTGTGAATTGCCGAATCCACAGGATAGTATTGACCAAGCGTTATATCCCGAAGCATTTAGAAATCGTCTCCACGCCGTCACGGACGTTCACACATGAAACGTCAACGTTAAAGCCTTCTTCTTTAAGTTTCTTAAGCGCCCTTGTTACCTCAGGCGCACGAAGTCCCATATTTTCAAGCTCGTCCGAGAATTTGAAAACCTCCGAGGGGGTATCGTCAAATACGATCGAGCCTTTGTTCATTACTATTATACGATCGGCGTACTCCGCCACATCTTCCATCGAATGGCTTACGAGCACTATGCTGCATCCGCGATCTTTTTGAATGTTGGATAACATACCGAGTATCTCGTCACGCCCTGCGGGGTCGAGTCCCGCGGTAGGCTCATCGAGCACCAACACTTCCGGCTCCATCGCGAGCACTCCGGCTATGGCCACTCTTCGCTTCTGCCCGCCCGAGAGGTCGAAAGGCGACTGGTAGAAGTATTCATCTTCAATACCTACCTGCTTAAGAGCGGTAAAGGCCTTAAGCTCGGCTTCTTTTTTACTCAATCCCTTATTGATGGGGCCAAAGCACACATCCGAAAATACATCTGCCTCGAAAAGCTGATGTTCGGGGTACTGGAACACCAGTCCCACCTTGCCTCTTAACTCTTTTCTCGAAAATTCGGGGTCGGAAATGTCCGCTCCGTTAAAATAAACCTCCCCCGAAGTGGGAAGCAAAAGTCCGTTAAGATGCTGAACGAGTGTTGACTTGCCCGATCCGGTATGACCGATAAGTCCCAAAAACTCGCCATCGTTTATCTTTAAATTGATATCGGTAAGTGCCCTGCTCTCCATAGGTGTGCCGGGATTGTATACGTAGGACACGTGATTAAGTATCATCGACATTTCTTCAGTGCCTCCGTAAGTTCATCTATCGTAAGTATGCCTGCGGGAATGGGAAGTCCCCTCTTCTTAAGCTCGTATGCGATCTCGGTTACCTGAGGCACGCACAAACGAAGTTCTTTTAAGCGTTCGACCTGCGAGAATATCTCTCTCGGAGTTCCCTCCATCTCGACATGACCTTTATCCATCACAAAAACACGGTCCGCATGAACTATCTCGTCCATGTTGTGAGTGATCAGTATTATCGTTATCTTTTCAACATCGTTAAGTCCGCGCACGGCATCGATCACTTCTTTACGCCCGATCGGATCGAGCATTGCCGTAGGCTCATCGAGCACGATACACTTTGGATGCATTGCAAGTACACCGGCGATCGAAACGCGCTGCTTCTGTCCGCCCGAAAGCCTGTTTGGCGAAGACTTTCTGTACTCGTACATACCGACTACCTTAAGGCTTTCCTCTACTCTCTCCCATATCTCCTTCGTCGGAACGCCCATATTCTCGGGGCCGAATCCAACATCCTCTTCCACTATCTGACCGATTATCTGATTGTCGGGATTTTGAAACACCATGCCCGCCGTATTTCTGACGGTCCATATGTTATCAAGATCCTTCGTATCAAGCCCGTTCACCCAGACAGTTCCTTCGGTCGGAAACAGTATCGCATTGATATGTTTTGCAAGCGTAGACTTACCCGAACCGTTGTGTCCGAGTATCGCTATGAACTCGCCTTGCTTAACACTTAGGGAAACATTGTCAACAGCGGTCGTTATGCCCTCAACGTTGTCATTTTCATCGCGCCTTATATATTCAAATGTAAGATTTTCCGTTTTTACTATTTCCATCTTTCTTACACCATAAAAATGCGGTATTATCTACATAGGCCTATAGCCTCAATCCACAAAATTTTACCCTAAGCGGGCACAAAACACAAGTTTTATGAAAGATAAGGTCAAAGAATTCATCAAAAAATTGTATACTTTTCTGAAACCGTACAAAAATACGATCATCATCCCGGTTCTTAAGATACTCGGGATAATCATCATCTGTGCTCTTTTGGTCCGGTTCATAGGCGGTCATGAAACCCTTAAGCAATACGCCGACAAGAACCCCGACATAGCCTATCAGACCTCGTCGGTTGAAGATAAGTAAATATGTTACAAAGAAAACACTACGCCTGCACGATCATTTTTCGTGCAGGCGTTTTATCATCATTCGACCACGACAGCCTGTGAGTAAAACTGCTTAAAGCGTTTTATGAACAGCGTCATGTCATATTCTTCGGTCGCTCTCATCGGATCGTCCACGATGACCGTATGCTTTTCGGTATCGTATCCTTTTAACACCACGCAATGAAGATTTGCTTTCCAGACAAGATACTCTCCGTCAACCACCCATTTTGTGGTATAACCCGGGTCTTCGTTGATATAGCATGTCGTCCATACTATAACGGGTTTTCCTTCCTTTACGAGTTCAAGAAGCGTCTTAAAATTACTTCCGGTATAGTCTACTGCCTTATATGAGCTTCCCTGAGAAGCCAGATACGAATTGGCCGCATTCACTATGGCTCCGGCATAACAGCCGTAAGAATCTTCATTTCTCGGATTGCCCACAAACTCTTTGTAAAAGTTTGCCTTTCCCACCTTGGCCTTCGGGAGATAATTGTCCGAAAGATTCTCCTTTGTTACATCAAACCCGAGTTTGTGAAGAACCATTGCCAGACTTGTTATCTCGCAGCCATTCGGAAGCGTGGGATTCTGATTTAAATGATCTATTTCAAGCTCGATACGCTCCGCAGGCATGTTTATCGTTTCCGTTAAAGGCATGTCCTCGCGGTAGCGTCTGAAATGTTCACCGTTTGAATACAGTATATAACCATCGTCCGTCACGAGCTGATAACAGCCGTTCTCGGCTATCCCGACACGTTTAAATTCTTCCCACTGACCCGCGGTCTTAACTGCGTTTATGAAAGAAGGAGAATCAAAAAGTTTAACACAAGCAGCCGAATAAACGTATTCGTCACAAGGACGGAAAGTGATGCCGTCAACGCTCTCCAAAATGAGCATGTAACTCATGGTCGGATTGCCGTCTTCATCGCTAAATGAACGTGTCACATACCTCGAACCGTCCGAAGCGGTAAGAACGACGCCGTTTTGCTCGCTGATGAGCGCCAGTTCCTCGCTTGAGAACGTACGGGTCTTTATAAGTTCCTCTGTATCGAGGACTATCGGCTCTTCTGCAGTGCTTTCCGTAACCGAAGAAGTCTGTTTTTCTTCGAGCTTCTTTGCCTCTTTCGCAAGCCTCTTCGCTTCACGTTTCTCTTCGCGTTTTGCGGCTCGCTCAGCTTTTCTTTCGGCGCGGACAGCTTTTCTTTCGATGCTGTTTTCTTTGTACTGTTCTATTTTAATCACCGCCGTATCGCGGCATTTTAACATGAACTCACCAAGCGGCTTTCGGTAGTAAACACACAGCAGCACCAATAAAATCGCCATGCTCACCAAAAGCACTTTGTTGTCCTTTAATCTCTTCATAAACCCTCAAAAGTCAAAGTGCCTGACCGCTCAATCCCATTTAAGATCTATATCGTCGTAACTTATATATATAACAATGAATCCCGCTGCGTAAGGCCCCATCTCATATGGCTGATAATCGATATACAGGTCTTTCTCGTTAAATCCGACCGGCAACAGATCAAGCGTTGCGTTTTCATATGCGCTCTCATAAAGCTCATCGGGATCCGTCGTATAGTAAGGCGCATATTCGGGGTCCTCATAGCTTAAAAGATCTTCCTTAACCTTTGTCGCAATGAGTTCTTTGAACTGCTCTTCGGTACCGTTAAAGAGATCGGACATTAAGACCTCCTTACCGGTGTTAAGATCGAACAGATAGTGACCCGTAAAAGGCATGCCGTGTGCGCCGCCCATGTACATATATCCGTTCATGTCAACCGTGAGGTAATGTTCTTTTATGATCTTTGCATCAGATAAGGTATGCTCGTAAGAAGCCATACCCATATAAGTTCCGTGAGATTCGCATTCACTGTCATTCGCCGGGATATAAGGATCGGTCGCTCCGTAGCCTGCCAAATTGGACTGACATATGCCGTAAAGTGTATCGTTTATATCCTTGGCAAAGGGACTTAGATCGGAATCCAGAACAAAGAACTCCTCATAGTATTTTTCGGTCTTTTTACCGCATTTCGCACAGTAACTTTCATTGCTGACAGCCTGCACCGAACCTATCTCTTTCCATTTACATTCTCTTATCGGCTCTGCGATCGCGTTATTGCTCACTACCTTTCCGCTTGCCGACACATACGAGTAACACCATTTGATCTCACCTAAGCCGCATTCGGCGTAGAAATATCCGGTCTCGCACGGAGTAAAAGAGGATATCGCAGTGTAATACTCCGAAATTCCCGGAGTTCTTCTCATTGTAACAGCCTCACCGGTTTCAAATGTATCCAGATCGATATAGTAAACATGATACTTTGTTTCACCGTTTGATTCATTTTCACTTTCGTACCAGTAAAGCCTGTTATCATATATCGCGAGCGTTCCCTGATACTTGTCGCTTACCGTCGCTACCGTCGAATCTTTGATATCATATCTGTACAATATGCAGGTACCTTCGTAATCCGACATCGTATTCACATATACCGAAGTATCGTCCCAGTAGACCGTTTCGTAAGCATCCTTGGGTAGACTCAATGCCACAACAGTTTCTTTATCGTACATGTACGTTCTGTCCGCATCGTACAAAAGAATGTATCCCGCTTCATCAAAAAATCTTTCCGAGCAGAAGCGGTAATCGTAATCATGTCGAGCGGAATACTTTCCGAGAATGTCCGAGATCTCTGTATTCTCCACTACCTCGCCGGTATTCACATCCGCGTAATATTCTTTGTAAGAACCGTCCCCATCGGGACAAAGAAACCATATCTTCCCGTTGTAATAAGACATAAAGCTTCCGAACTCAATACGACATATCTCTTTATCGGTTTTTGTCTTTACATCGTAAGAATACATAACTTCTTTTTCGTCGCCGTCGTAATATATATCGTACGCATAATAATATACGGTAAATCCGTCAAATCCGATCAGCGTTGAATATGTGGGAATTTCGTATGTTCCCTCAAGTGTTCCGTCGGGAAACACATAGGTTACCTTTTTGTCGTATCCGAAGACAAGCGGGATCGGATCCATATTCGAAGGCTCACTTACGGGTCTTAGATCCGGCTCCTTTTTTGGTATCTTGTAAACATCTTTGCTCGAGGTTTCGGGCTTATCGGAGCTCACAAACATATCCATGTCTTTGTCCAAAACTTTCGTGATCGAACAGCCTGCAATAAGCATCATAGTCGATATGCATAACAGTAACGCTATAAGTTTCTTTTTCATGTCATTCCCTCTTTCAAAACCTATATACAGTATACTTTAAAAGGTTAAAAGTATAAAGAAGCAAAAAAAGTCCGACACATTTCTGTGTCGGACAAATGGATGCTTAGCTTATACAAGCTCAAGTAAAACTTCCATAGCTGCGTCGCCCTTACGCTGACCGATCTTTACGATTCTGGTGTAACCACCGTTACGGTTAGCATACTTGGGAGCGATATCATCAAATAACTTGTTGGTCTCATCAACATATAAAACCTTAAGCATCTGACGTCTTGCATGAAGTCTTGAAGGAAGGTCTTTCTTGATCTCCTTTTCAATCTCTTCGTAAACGGTAACTTTCTTGCCGTCCTTTTCTTCCTTGACGCGCTTACCGTCTTTGTCCTTCTTGGGAACCTTTGCGGTAACTTTTACTGTTTCGAAGTTATCTTTTTCTTTAACCGCCAAAGCAATGATGCCTTCAACGATCTTCTGAACTTCCTTAGCCTTTGATTCGGTAGTGATGATCTTGCCGTTCTGGATAAGAGAAGTTACCTGGCCTCTTAAGAGAGCCTTTCTCTGGGAAGCTGTTCTTCCTAATTTTCTGTACTTAGCCATTTTTTATTCCTTTCTCAACACAATGGTGTATCACCTGCCGCTCATCGGGCTTACGCAGACAACACATGGTTTCCATTTATGAGTAAACACGGACGCGCTCATCGGGCTTACCGTCCATGCCATCATACGTTTAGGGATTTATCAATCCTCAGCGTTATGAAGTTCCAAACCAAGCTCTTTAAGCTTAAGTAAAACTTCATCAAGAGACTTACGTCCAAGGTTACGAACCTTCATCATCTCATCGGGAGTCTTGTTAACAAGCTCAGCAACGGTATTGATACCTGCTCTCTTAAGACAATTGTATGAACGAACGGAAAGTTCAAGTTCGTCGATACTCATATCTACTGCGCTTGTACCTGCCGTCTCGGGCTTCTCGTCAAGAACGGTAAGAGTCTTTCCTGAATCGGAAAGGTCGATGAAGAGACTTAAGTGCTCGCTCAATACCTTGGCTGCGAGGCTGACTGCCTCTTCGGGAGCAAGTGTACCGTTTGTATGAACGTCAAGAGTTAACTTGTCGAAATCGGTAACCTGACCTACACGGGTATTCTCAACCGTCATGTTTACACGCTCAACGGGAGTGTAAACAGAGTCAACAGCGATAACACCGATGGGAAGATCTTCATTCTTGTTCTTATCGGCGCTGACATATCCGCGTCCCTTTGTGATAGTAAGTTCCATATAGAACTTTGTATTCTTGTCACCGCATACCGTTGCGATCGTCTGGTCGGGATTCATGATCACGATATCGGGATCAACCTGGATATCGGATGCTTTGATGATTCCTTCGCCCGTGAAATCGATATAAGCGGTCTTGGGCTCGTTGGAGTCACTTGTGTTCTTAATAGCGAGCTTCTTAACGTTAAGAATGATCTCGGTAACGTCTTCTTTAACGCCCGGTATGGAACTGAATTCATGAAGAACGCCTTCGATCTTAACCTGGCTTACTGCTGCGCCGGGGAGCGAAGAAAGCATGATTCTTCTTAAAGAGTTACCAAGAGTGATGCCATAGCCTCTCTCAAGGGGCTCTGCAACGAATCTGCCGTACTTCTTATCTTCAGATTGATCCAACACTTTAATTTCGGGTCTTTCAAAATCAAACACAGGATATTTCCTCCTTCATCATTAAGATAAAATACTCTAAAGTCTTTATTATTTGGAATATAACTCGACGATAAGCATTTCGTTTACGGGAACATCGATCATTTCTCTTGTGGGAAGGTTCTTTACGGTACCTTTGAAGTTGTCCTGATCTACATCGATCCACTCGGGAACGATTCTTCCGCCCGTAACTTCAATGATGTTTTTGTATCTCTGTAATTCCTTAGCCTTATCGGAAAGAGAGATAACGTCTCCTGCCTTGATAAGGTATGAAGGAATGTTGATGCACTTTCCGTTAACAAGAACGTGCTTGTGACCAACTACCTGTCTTGCTTCTCTTCTGGTACGAGCAAATCCCATACGGAATACTACGTTGTCAAGTCTTGACTCAAGCATGGTCATGAGGTTTTCACCGGTCATGCCTTTCATGCGGTCTGCCTTCTCATAGTAGTTTCTGAAGGGCTTCTCAAGCACACCGTAGATGAACTTTGCCTTCTGCTTCTCTCTAAGCTGAAGACCGTACTCACTCATCTTCTTGCCTGCTCTTGCGCTCTTTCTTTTTGACTTCTTGTCATAACCTAAGAATGTGGGATCCAAGTCAAGGGATCTGCATCTTTTTAACACAGGTGTTCTGTTTACTGCCATTTTTTATTTTCCTTTCTGAATATAGTTTACAGCCTTAAGGCCTTCTTCCTACTTGATTAACACTATACACGACGTCTCTTGGGAGGACGGCATCCGTTATGAGGCACGGGAGTCACGTCTCTGATAGAAACTACTTCCAGGCCACATGCTGCCAACGCACGGATCGCTGCTTCACGGCCCGAACCGGGTCCCTTTACGAATACGTCAACATATTTCAAGCCATGTACGAGAGCAGCCTTTGTAGCTGTCTCTGCTGCCATCTGTGCAGCATAGGGAGTAGATTTCTTTGAACCTCTAAATCCAAGACCACCGGCACTTGCCCAACTTAAAGCATTTCCTTCAGCATCTGTAAGTGTAACGATAGTGTTGTTAAAAGATGCCTGGATATGTGCCTGTCCACGTTCAACGTTTTTCTTAACGCGCTTTTTTGTTACTTTTTTTGCAACTTTAGCCATGATAAACTAACCTACTTTCAACCTTTCATTCACAATTATTTCTTCTTGTTAGCAACTGTACGCTTCGGACCCTTTCTGGTACGAGCGTTTGTCTTGGTCTTCTGACCACGAACGGGAAGACCTTTACGGTGACGGATACCTCTGTAGCATCCGATCTCCTGAAGTCTCTTGATGTTAAGAGCTGTCTCACGGCGAAGATCACCTTCTACCATGTAATGCTCTTCGATAACTTCACTGATCTTTTTAACTTCTTCGTCTGTAAGGTCTCTAACACGAGTGTCGGGGTTAACCTTAGCAGCTTCCAAAATCTTGTTTGAGCTTGTTCTGCCTATACCATAAATATAGGTAAGTCCGATCTCAACACGTTTTTCTCTGGGTAAGTCAATACCTGCGATACGAGCCATTTACGTTTCCTCCATTTCTGTGCGCGGCTACACGCTTACTTGCCTTTACGGCTGCACCCGTAGGTGCGTTACTGATTGATTGGGGATTTGCATCCCGGTCGGACCGGCGTCCGACTTTTCCGATATGGTACGAGCTCCCGTTTTATGAGCTCTTACGGTATCAAAAGTAATAAATACGTAGGCTCTCTACGAACATTTATACTTTAAATCCGAACTATAGCGGATTAACCTTGTACCTGCTTGTGCTTGGGATTTTCACAGATGATTCTGATCTTACCCTTACGTTTGATAACTTTGCACTTGTCGCATATCGGTTTAACTGAAGATCTTACTTTCATAGTTGCCTCCTTTCAGTTCTCCAATTTTGCTTTATTTTATGCACTTTTCAGGGCATAGTACCCCTATAGCGCACAAAAGACCGAGTATTAGTTTAACACGGCCTTTTGCTTAATGCAAGAACTTTTTTTATTTTTTCCTTCATACTTTTTCATTCGCATTTGTTCCACAATCTCCATTCGCAATCACAGATTGCTCATGGGTCTTGTGTCACACATTACATTTATCGGTAAAAAGCAAAGAGTCAAAATCAAGTAAACTCATTTTGACTCTTTATTTTTTACCGAAAATGCGAATGATAACTACTTATCTCTCCAGATGATCCTTCCTTTTGTAAGATCATAGGGCGAAAGTTCGAGTGTAACTTTGTCACCGGGAAGGATACGGATAAAGTTCTGACGAAGCTTGCCACTTATGTGGGCAAGCACCTGATGTCCGTTTTCAAGTTCAACCTTGAACATTGTGTTGGGAAGTTTTTCTACTACGGTTCCTTCAATTTCAATTACGTCTGATTTCGACATGCATTACTCCTTATAGTATATGTGCTGATTATCATTTTCTAAGTGTAAGTATTTCGGGTTCTCCGTCCGTTATCAGGATCGTGTTCTCATAATGTGCTGAAAGGCTTCCGTCTTCGGTAACGACTGTCCAGTCGTCATCGAGCCAGCATACTTCCCAACCGCCCATATTGATCATCGGTTCAATGGCGAGCGTCATACCCGCTTCAAGTCTGATACCCTTTCTGTTCTGTCTGAAGTTGGGTATCTGAGGATCTTCGTGAAGCTTGGTTCCTATGCCGTGACCTACGAGATCTTTTACTATTCCGTATCCGAACGGTGTTACATAATCGTCAATGGCAGCCGAGATATCATATAAGTGATTTCCGGCTTTGGCCATCTTGATCCCTTCAAAGAAAGCCTGCTTTGTTACGTCAAGAAGCTGTTGTGCCTCGGGTGATATCTTTCCGACCGGATAAGTTCTGGCCATATCGGAATGATATCCTTTGTATATAAGACCGCAGTCAAGGCTTACGATATCGCCTTCTTTGATCTTGTGGTTCTTATTGGGTATTCCGTGAACGACTTCATCGTTAACCGATACACACACCGAAGCGGGATATCCGTTGTAATGAAGAAAGTTCGGTATACATCCGCGACTTCTTATCAGTCTTTCTCCTTCTTTATCGATGTCGAGCGTCGAGATACCGGGCTCGATCATCTTACCCATCTCTTCATATACTTCACTTAAAATCCTGCACGATTCTCTCATAAGTTCGATCTCGCGAGGCGATTTAATTGAAACTGACATACCTAAACCTCTCTTAACCCAGGATGGCAACAATGCTGTTAAAGACATCGTTCATTGACACCGTCCCATCAACTTCTTTTAAAATATTCTTCTTTGAGTAAAACTCAATAAGAGGCTGTGTCTGCTTGTGATATACATCAAGTCTGCTCTTAACCGTTTCGGGCTTGTCGTCGTCACGGAGAATAAGCTTTTCTCCGCACTTGTCACAAATGCCTTCAACCTTGGTAGGCGCATATACAACATGATATGTAGCTCCGCAGTTCACGCATGCGCGTCTTCCCGACATACGATTGATGATGTTCTCATCGGGAACTTCAACGTTGATCGCATAATCGATCTTGTCACCAAGCTTATTAAGTGCCTCTTCCAATACTTCCGCCTGAGGAATGGTGCGAGGAAAGCCATCGAGAACATAACCGTTCTTGCAGTCATCCTGTGCAACCCTGTCAAGCAGGATCTTTACCGTAAGTTCATCGGGAACGAGCTGTCCCTTATCCATATATTGTTTAGCTTCCTTACCAAGTTCGGTTCCGTTCTTAATGTTAGCACGGAAGATGTCACCTGTTGAAACGTGAGGTAAGCCGTATTTTTCACAGATCATTTCAGCCTGAGTACCTTTTCCGGCACCCGGAGCCCCTAACATTATTATTTTCATTCTCTTTTCGTCTCCTGTTTAACGCAAAAGCCTCGGGGCAGGAAAACCCTGCTCCGAGATTATATGCATTACTGATTTAAAAATCCCTTGTAATTTCTTACAAGCATCATACTCTCAATCTGATTAAGCGTTTCAATGATAACACTTACGATAATGATAAGGCTGGTGCCGAGGAAAGTAACCTCTGCTTTGAACAGACCGTAGAAAATGTAAGGAAGAATTCCTACTATCACGAGTCCGACGCCGCCTATGAATATGATGGCGTTCAATATCGTTGTAAGATAGTCGCTGGTAGGCTTGCCGGGTCTGATACCGGGGATAAAGCCGTTTGACTTCTTTAAATTGTCCGCAAACTCGATAGGGCTAAATGTAATTGATGTGTAGAAGTATGCGAATACGATTACGAGCAAGCAATATACAAGTAAACCGATCGAATATATGGGCTGTGTTTTGTCTACCCAGTATCTGGAGCTTAAGAACTTAAGGATCGTGTTCCAAGCGCCCGTTCCCGAGTAGCCTGCAAATCTGGAGATGATTCCCGGTGTCTGCATAAGTGATGATGCAAAGATGATCGGGATAACTCCGGCGGTGTTTATTCTGATGGGAAGGTTCGAAGCCGTTCCTCCGCCCATCTTGCCGCCTGCCTGCGATCTTCTTGCGTACTGTACTGGAATCTTTCTAAGACCCGAGTTAAGAAGTACTACAAGCATGATCATAAGTACCAAAATGGCTATGATGATCGCAGCCGAAAGTATTGCGGTTGCAATTCTTTTTCCGTTTACAAACTGAGCAAACAATGCGGACATATCCTGAGGGATACGTGAAATGATGTTGACAAGAAGGATAATGGAGATACCGTTACCGATACCCTTTTCCGTTATTCTCTCGCCTATCCACATTACGAATGCACTGCCTGCGGTAAGTGCCATGATCGCAGTGATGACATTTAATGCATTGAATTTCTGCAAAAGTCCTGAACTGCCGAATGAGATCGTCATGGCTGTGGATTCGATAAGTGCAAGAGCAACCGTCACATAACGTGTTATGGACGCAATCTTCTTACGACCTTCTCCGCCTTCTTTTTGCATCTCTTCAAGTGCCGGAATGGCAATTGTAAGAAGCTGCATGATGATCGAAGAAGTAATGTAAGGTGTAATGTTAAGTGCCAATAATGACATACTTAAAAATGAACCACCAGTGAATGCATCCAAAAAGTTAAAAGCGTCGCCGGTCTGCTGTGAGAACCAGCTGGCAAAATAGCCTCTGTCAACACCGGGAACCGGAAGCTGACATCCGATACGTACTATGATGATCATAAGTAACGTATATAAAAGCTTTTCTCTTATTTCTTTAATCTTTAATGCATCTCTAAGTGTCTTAATCATCAGATCACCTCAGCTGTTCCACCAAGTTTCTCAATCTTTTCTTTAGCCGATTCACTAAAAGCGTTTACCTTAACATTGAGTTTTTTGGTAAGTTCACCGTTGCCGAGAATCTTAACACCGTCAGCGGCATCTTTGATGATTCCCTTGGCGATAAGTGCTTCAACGTCAACTGTTGCGCCGTCATCAAAGCTATCAAGCACACTTAAATTGATTGCTACGATCTCCTTGTGGTTTCTGTTCTTGAAACCTCTCTTGGGGATACGTCTGTAAAGTGGCATCTGACCACCTTCGAAACCGATTCTGGGAGCACCGGAACGAGCCTTCTGACCCTTGTGTCCCTTGCCTGCGGTCTTTCCGTTTCCTGAACCGTGACCACGGCCTCTTCTAAAATTATCACTGTGTTTGGAGCCTTCAGCGGGCTGTAAGTTAGATAATTCCATTGTGTGACACCTCCTTCTTATGCTTCTTCTACTTTAACTAAGTGCTTTACCTGATTAACCATTCCTCTTGTAGCATCGTTGTCAGGAAGTTCCACAGTCTTGTTAAGCTTATGGAGGCCCAAAGCTTCAACAGTAGCTCTATGCTTCGGAATTGCTCCTATAGTAGATTTAACCAATGTAACTTTAATCTTTTTAACTTTCTTCGTTGCCATGTTTAAGTCCTCCTTACGCCATTACTTCGTCGACGGATTTACCACGATTTAAAGCAACCTGTTCGGGAGTCTTTAACTGGCTTAAACCTGCGATGGTAGCAAGAACAACGTTCTGCTTGTTGTTAGAGCCCAAAGATTTGGTACGAATGTTCTTGATGCCTGCAAGCTCGCAAACCGTACGTGCGGGACCGCCTGCGATGATACCGGTACCTTCGGGAGACTTCTTAAGCAATACGGTTGCTGAACCGAACTTGCCGATATAGTCGTGTGAGATACTGCTGTTATTGTCAAGTGCAACGCTTACAAGATTTTTCATTGCATCTTCTTTACCCTTACGGATAGCTTCCGGGATTTCAGCAGCTTTTCCGAGGCCCGCGCCAACGTGACCATTATTGTCACCTACAACAACTAAAGCTGTGAAACGCATATTACGTCCGCCCTTAACAACCTTCGTAACACGCTTGATGGAAACTACTTTTTCACTAAACTCCATGTTAGTTGTATCTATCAGAGTGCGTTTCATGTATGTTTCTCCTCCTTAAAATTCTAAGCCGGCTTCTCTTGCCGCCTCTGCCAATGCTGCTACTTTACCCTGGTAAATATGACCGCCTCTGTCAAATACAACGGTCTTAATACCCTTTGCAAGTGCGCGCTCAGCGATAACTTTTCCAAGATATGCTGCCGCTTCAACGTCATTTGTCTTCTTAAGTTCAGCCTTAACATCCTTTTCAACCGTGGATGCTGCAACCAAAGTCTTACCGACGGTATCATCGATAATTTGAGTATACATATGGTTGTTGCTTCTGAATACTGCAAGACGAGGTCTTTCAGCAGTACCCGAAAAACGGTTGCGGATCTTTAAGTGCTTTTTAACACGTATTTCCTGTCTGGATTCTTTACTAACCATTTTTACACTCTCCTTATCTACTTCTTACCGGTCTTGCCTTCTTTACGTCTGATAACTTCTGTAGAGTACTTGATACCCTTGCCCTTGTAAGGTTCAGGACGTCTCTTGTCTCTTATCTCTGACGCAAACTGGCCGACTTTTTCTTTATCAATTCCCTTAACGGTAATGATGTTACCTTCTACAACGGTCTCAATACCTTCGGGATCTTCCATCTCAACGGGATGAGAATATCCAAGGCTTAATGTAAGCTTCTTGCCGCTCTTCTGAGCCTTGTAACCTACACCGTTAACCTCAAGCTTCTTCTCATATCCGGTTGACACACCGATCACCATGTTGTTGATAAGTGTTCTTGTCAAACCGTGAAGTGATTTCATTTTCTTTAAGTCATTGGGTCTTCCTACTACAACTTCGGTTCCCTCAAGCTTAATGTCCATTTCCTTGGGTAATACTCTTTCGAGTGTTCCCTTGGGACCTTTTACAGTCACTTTGTTATTTTCTGCAATATCAACGGTAACTCCCGCAGGTATCGCGATTGGCATTTTACCTATACGTGACATGCCCGTACCTCCTGTATTATTTGATAAGTTGTTTTCTGATTACCATACGAAACAAAGAACTTCGCCGCCGACTTTGAGCTCACGAGCCTTCTTGTCAGTGATAACGCCCTGGTTGGTGGAAATGATAGCGATACCAAGTCCGCCGAGAACCTTGGGAAGATTTTCTTTGTTAGCATATACTCTAAGGCCGGGCTTTGAGATTCTCTGTAATCCGGAGATGATCTTCTCGTTCTTGTCTGCACCGTACTTAAGTGTAATGTGTATAGTCTTAACGGTACCCTCGTCTATAAGGTCGAATTTCTTGATATAACCTTCATCAAGAAGAATCTGTGCGATCGCAAGTTTGATCTTTGATGAGGGAACGTCTACCGTATCGTGTTTAGCAGTGTTAGCATTACGAATTCTTGTAAGCATATCTGCAATGGGATCAGTAACTGCCATTTGATTGTCCTCCTTCCTAAATCTTTACCAGCTTGCCTTTTTCACACCGGGAATCTGTCCCTTGTATGCGAGCTCGCGGAAGCAAACTCTGCAAATGCCGTACTTTCTGAGAACGGCGTGAGGACGTCCGCAGATAGAACAACGTGTATATGCTCTGGTAGAAAATTTGGGCTTCTTCTGCTGTTTAAGCTTCATTGCCATTTTAGCCATGAATTAAATCCTCCTATTTCGCATAGGGCATGCCGAATAATCTTAACAATTCGCGTGCCTCTTCATCTGTCTTAGCCGTAGTTACAAAGATAATGTCCATACCGCGAACCTTATCTACCTTATCGTACTCGATCTCAGGGAAAATGATCTGCTCCTTGATTCCAAGAGAGTAGTTTCCTCTTCCGTCGAATCCGTTAGGGTTAACACCTCTGAAGTCACGAACTCGGGGGAGTGCGAGGTTGATCAAACGATCAGCAAACTCATACATCTTTTCTCCACGAAGAGTAGTCTTGCATCCGATAGCCTGTCCTTCACGGATCTTGAAGTTAGCTACCGACTTCTTAGCCTTTGTGATAACAGCCTTCTGTCCGGTGATGGTCTCCATGTCGCTGACAGCGGATTCCAAAACCTTGGCATTTTCCTTAGCTTCGCCAACACCCATGTTTACAACGATCTTGTCAAGCTTCGGAACTTCCATTATGTTTTTATAACCGAACTTCTCGATCATCGCTTTAACGATCTCATCGGTATATAAAGTCTTTAATCTGCTCACTTAAAAGTTTCCTCCTTCTTCATTAATCAATAACGTCGCCGGTCTTCTTGGCTACACGAACCTTTTTGTCTTTCTCGATCTTGAAGCCGACTCTGGTGGGCTGGCCCTTGAACATGAGCATTACGTTAGATGCGTCAATGGGGGCTTCTTTCTGAATGATTCCACCGTTCTGATTAGCCTGGGAGGGCTTTAAGTGCTTGGTAACCATATTGATTCCTTCAACAACCACTTTGGAATTCTTCTGGTCTACGGAAACAACCTTTCCTTCCTTGCCGTTATCCTTACCTGCGATAACCTTTACGGTATCACCCTTTTTAATCTTCATTGTTGCCATTGTGCTACCTCCTACAGTACTTCGGGAGCCAAGGAAACAATCTTTGTAAACTGCTTCTCTCTGAGCTCTCTTGCTACCGGTCCAAAGATACGGGTTCCACGGGGTTCCTTGTCATCTTTGATGATAACAGCAGCATTTTCGTCAAATCTGATATAGGAGCCGTCTTTACGACGAGCGCCCTTAACCGAGCGAACAACAACAGCCTTAACAACGTCACCCTTCTTAACCATACCGCCGGGTGTTGCATCTTTAACGCTGGCAACGATGATGTCACCAATGTTCGCATATCTTCTTGTAGATCCGCCCATAACACGGATGCAAAGCAATTCCTTAGCACCGGTGTTATCAGCAACCTTCAATCTGCTTTCCTGTTGAATCATGCCTAATCTCCTTCCAATGCTTACTTAGCTTTTTCTACAATCTCAACAAGTCTCCATCTCTTATCTTTAGAGAGAGGTCTTGTCTCCATAACTTTTACTGTATCGCCAACCTTACATTCGTTGTTCTCATCGTGAGCTTTCAACTTGTAGGTCTTCTTAACGATCTTTCCGTAAAGCGGATGCTTTACGTGGTCTTCAACCGCTACGGTAATGGTCTTGTCCATCTTGTCTGAAACAACCTTACCGGTACGAGTTTTTCTAAGATTTCTTTCTTCCACGATTATTGGTCTCCTTTCTTATCTTCCGGTATGCCTTACGCCTCAGCCTTAGCCTTTGCGGTCATAACGGTCTGAATACGAGCGATGTTCTTACGAACCTCTTTGATCCTGGCCGTGTTGTCGAGCTGATTTGTTGCATTCTGGAATCTTAAATTGAAAAGTTCCTTCTTTGCGTCGGTCAATTCCTTAGTTAACTCTGCAGTTGTCTTAGCATTTAAACTATCCATATATTTCTTATTCATTTGCTGCACCGCCTTCCAAGTCCGCTTTAGAAACGATCTTACATTTGCAAGGAAGCTTGTGGGAAGCCAAACGTAAAGCTTCACGAGCTACGTCTTCGGGAACGCCTGCTATTTCGAACAATACGCGTCCGGGCTTAACTACTGCTACCCAATACTCTACAGATCCTTTACCGGAACCCATACGGGTTTCAGCCGGTTTTGCCGTGATAGGCTTGTCGGGGAATATCTTGATCCACACCTGACCACCACGCTTTACGTATCTTGTCATAGCGACACGGGCTGCTTCGATCTGGTTGGACTTTATCCACGAAGGTTCCATTGCTACAATACCGTATTCACCGTATGAAATGGTATTGCCGCGCGTAGCTTTTCCTGCCATAGTTCCGCGGAACTGCTTACGACGCTTAACTCTCTTAGGCATTAACATTATTTATCGCTCCCTTCCTTGTTAGACTTTTCAGGAAGTACTTCTCCCTTGTAGACCCAAACCTTGATACCTACTTTTCCGTAAGTTGTATCAGCCTCTGCAAAACCGTAATCGATGTCTGCACGTAAGGTCTGAAGCGGAATGGTTCCTTCATTGTATGTTTCGGTACGAGCCATATCTGCTCCGCCAAGACGTCCCGAAGCGGTTGTCTTGATACCGAGTGCGCCTGCCTTCATGGTTCTTGACATGCAGGACTTCATTGCACGACGGAAAGATACACGGTTCTCAAGCTGCTGAGCAATGTTCTCTGCAACAAGCTGTGCGTCCTTGTCGGGCTTTTTGATCTCCTTGATGTCAACAAGAACCTTCTTGCCGGTCATCTTAGCGATCTCGTTCTTTGTTACTTCGATTTCCTGTCCGCCTTTACCGATGATGAGACCGGGCTTAGCGGTGAATATAATAACCTTAACTCTGTCGGAAGCTCTCTCGATCTCGATCTTTGAGATACCTGCTGCGTAGAGCTTCTTCTTAAGGTACTTTCTGATTGTGTAATCTTCCTTAAGATAATCGGAGAATTCGGATTCTGCATACCATCTGGAATCCCAGTCTTTGATTACTCCGACTCTTAAACCGTGAGGATTAACTTTCTGTCCCATTTTTACTCCTCCTATCTTTCATCCAAAACTACAGTGATGTGGCTCATGCGCTTCTCGATGCGATAAGCTCTACCCTGTGCTCTGGGTCTTACTCTCTTCATTGTAGGTCCTTTGTTTGCAAAGCATTCTGCAATGTAAAGGTTATCTACGTTCATTCCGTTGTTGTTTTCTGCGTTTGCGATAGCAGATTCAAGCAACTTCTTGATGATACTGGAGCCGTATCTGGGATTATAGGTAAGAATTGCAAGTGCAGTCTTAACATCCTTTCCTCTGATGGCATCCAAAACGAAACAAGCCTTCTGAACCGAAATTCTTGCGTAAGACAATTTTGCTGAAGGTCTTGTGTCTTTAACTGCGTTTCTTTCTCTCTTAATCTGAGATCTATGTCCTTTAGCCATAGATTTGTCCTCCTTTCAAATTGCCTTTACTTTACTTTGCTCTTCTTCTCGTCTTTACCGTGGCCTCTGAAGGTTCTGGTTGCAACGAACTCGCCGAGCTTATGTCCTACCATATCCTCGGTAACATATACCGGAACATGCTTTCTTCCGTCGTGTACGCCGAATGTGTGTCCTACGAAGGACGGGAAAATCGTCGAACGACGGGACCATGTCTTGATAACTTCTTTCTTGCCTGATGCGTTTAATGCATCTACCTTCTTAAGAAGGCTTGCATCAGCGAAAGGTCCTTTTTTAAGTGATCTTGCCATTTTAATGTCCTCCTGTATTATTTGATTGCCTTGCCGTCACGTCTTCTTACGATGAGCTTGTTGGAAGCCTTCTTAGCCTTACGTGTCTTAAGACCGAGTGCAGGCTTGCCCCAAGGAGTGCTGGGACCGGGACGTCCGATGCTCGTTCTTCCTTCACCACCACCGTGAGGATGGTCGTTGGGGTTCATAACCGAACCGCGAACTGTGGGACGAATACCCATGTGACGCTTACGTCCTGCCTTACCGATGTTAACAAGGCTGTGCTCAACGTTTCCGACCGTACCGATCGTTGCACGGCATACAAGAGGAACCATTCTCATTTCGCCGCTGGGAAGACGAAGTGTAGCATACTTGCCTTCTTTAGCAAGAAGCTGTGCACTGTTTCCTGCGGAACGAACAAGCTGTCCGCCCTTACCGGGATAGAGCTCTATGTTGTGTACCTGAGTACCGATCGGGATCTCCGATAAAGGTAAGCAGTTACCGATACGGATTTCCGCGTTCTTACCGTTCATTACCTTCATGCCTACCGTAAGTCCTACGGGAGCGAGGATGTAACGCTTCTCGCCGTCTGCATAGTTAAGTAATGCGATGTTTGCTGTTCTGTTGGGATCATATTCGATAGCAGCTACTGTTGCCGGAACATCATCCTTAAGACGCTTAAAATCGATTATTCTGTATTTCTTTTTGTTGCCGCCGCCCTGATGTCTGACGGTTATCTTACCCTGATTGTTACGACCTGCGTTCTTAGGTATTGCTACGCAAAGACTCTTCTCGGGAGTGGACTTTGTGATATCCGAAAAGTCCAAACCGGTCATATTTCTTCTGGAGGGTGTATAGGGGTTATATGTCTTAATTCCCATTGTCTTATCTCCTTTAACTATTTGTCATCACGCTTGTTTGCGTATAATCGATCTTCTTATAATCCTGCGAAGATCTCGATATCCTTGGAATCCTCTGTTAACCAAACGATTGCCTTCTTTGTCTTTGCGGTCTTACCTGTTACCATACCGCGGCGCTTGTTCTTTCCGTCACAGTTAACGGTGTTGACGCGCTTAACCTTTGTTCCGGCAAACATCTTCTCAACAGCTTCTTTAACCTGTGATTTGTTTGCTTCGGGATGAACAAGGAATGTGTACTTCTTCTCTCCCATTCCGGACATACTCTTTTCGGTAAGTACCGGTTTAAGGATTACGTCATAATACTGAATCGTTGCCATTATGCATACACCTCCTCGATCTTCTTAACGGCATCCTTGGTAAGAACTACCGTACCGCCGTTCATAACGTCATATACGTTGATCTGATCAACTAACGTTGTGTTTACGAACTGCATGTTCTTAGCGGATGCTACTACGTTCTTATCGTTATCGGCAAGAACAACAAGGCCCTTGTTAACCTTTAAGTTGCTCATAACCTCTGCGAACTTCTTTGTCTTGATCTCATCAAATTTGATCTCGTCAACCACAATGAGTTTCTCAGCCTGTAAACGGCTTGTGAGTGCGCTCTTTAAAGCTGCTTTCTTTTCTTTCTTGTTAAGTTTGAAAGAATAATCTCTCGGTACGGGAGCGAATACAACTCCGCCGCCCTTCCACTGGGGAGCTCTGATGGAACCCTGTCTTGCGTGACCTGTTCCTTTCTGTCTCCAGGGCTTTCTTCCGCCACCTGAAACCTCAGAACGTGTCTTTGCCTTCTGTGTTCCCTGACGATTATTGGCAAGCTGCTGTACGACAGCCATGTGTACAAGATGCTCATTTACTTCAACACCGAATACCGCATCGCTTAAGTCGATCTTTTCAACTTCTTTGCCTTCCATATTATAAACAGATACTTTTGCCATCTGAATGGTCCTCCTTCCGATCTTATTAAGCGTTAGCCTTTACGGTTTCTTTGATAGTAACCAAGGCTTTCTTGGGTCCGGGTACTGCACCCTTTACAAGTAAAAGATTGTTTTCAGCATCAACTCTTACTACTTCAAGGTTCTGAACAGTAACTTTTACATGTCCCATGTGTCCGGGCATGCCCTTTCCCTTGTATACACGGCTGGGTGAAGAACAAGCACCGTTTGAACCCTGATGACGATGGAACTTGGAACCGTGCTTCATGGGTCCTCTGTGCTGACCGTATCTCTTGATCGCGCCCTGGAATCCTTTACCTTTGGAAATAGCGGTTGCATCAACCTTATCGCCTTCAGCAAAGATGTCAGCCTTGATCTCCTGACCGAGTGTATACTCAGCTGCGTTCTCGAACTTGAACTCTCTTACGTATCTCTTTGCGGATACGCCTGCCTTATCGAAATGTCCCTTGAGCGCCTTGTTAACGCCGTGACGGTGAACATATTCTCTGTTGCCTGACTTATCCTTGTTTACGGAACGTTCCTTTTTCTCTGCGAATCCGACCTGAACTGCTTCATATCCGTCGTTTTCGTTTGTCTTAACCTGTGTTACAACACAAGGTCCTGCCTGAAGAACGGTTACGGGAACAAGGCTTCCGTCCTCATTGAAGATTTGAGTCATTCCGACTTTTGTTGCTAAAATCGCTTTCTTCATCTTTCCTCCTTTTTCTACAGCGGAATGGAACCTGCCATTCATCCTAGTAGAGGTATAATTGTTTTTTGTTTCTTAACTTATTTCATCTTGATATCAATGCTTACGCCTGCAGGCATCTCGAGTCTCTGTAAAGCTTCGATAGTCTTGGCTGTAGGATCGATGATATCGATAAGTCTCTTATGGGTTCTCTGCTCGAACTGTTCTCTGGAATCTTTGTACTTGTGAACAGCTCTTAATATGGTAACAACTTCCTTCTTGGTAGGAAGCGGTACGGGTCCGCTCACGTTAGATCCTGTCTTCTTAACAGTCTCGATGATTTTCTTGGCAGATGAATCAACAAGTGTGTGATCATAAGCCTTAAGTGTGATTCTCATTAACTGACTTGCCATTATAAGTCTCCTTCCTATTGTACTATTGCTTTGTACTACAAGCGGCGACTGTACACTCTCCCGTGCGTGTCATGGTCTCTCAAAATAATAGAAGGAACGTAAGTCCTTCGTCATTTTCGACATGCAGCACGTCGTTTCTATCCAAATAATAGACGGTGGTTACGTACAGTGACTTGTTCGTAGGATCTTTAAGATCCTGCATTCGCTCCACGGAAAACCCGCATCCGATTATGCTTTTTCGAATACGGCAACCTCACGCTTCATCGCTACTAATGCCACAGCATTGACTACATTACACCTTTTTTGCCCTAAATGCAAGAACTTTTTTAAAAAAATATCGGGAAACGCACCAAAACGATGCGTTTCCCTGTTTTAGTTGCCTTTTTGCAGGGCGGGTTATATACTAAACCAAGCGAGCAAGCCTCGAAAAACTATTTGGATCATTTGGAGAGCCCAATGTGGATAGCAGATAATTGGAAAGATTACGAAGTGCTGGATACCTCGGACGGCGAAAAGCTGGAACGCTGGAAGGATTACTATCTTCTCAGACCCGATCCGCAGGTAATATGGACTTCGGATAAAAAGAACATGCACTGGAAAAATTTCAACGGTCACTATCACCGCAGCAACAAAGGTGGTGGCGAATGGGAGTTTAGAAATCTTCCCGATGAATGGACCGTTACTTATAAAAACGGCGCCGTATTTCATTTAAAGCCCTTTGCCTTTAAACATACGGGTTTGTTTCCCGAACAGGCGGTGAACTGGGATTGGTTTTCTTCTATTATAAGTAAAGAAAGATCGTCTCATCCCGATAGACCTTTTAAGGTGCTGAACCTTTTTGCTTACACGGGTGGTGCAACGATAGCTGCCGCACTTGCGGGAGCAGAGGTCACGCACGTTGACGCCTCAAAAGGTATGGTGGCATGGGCGAAAGAAAATGCGATCTCATCGGGCCTTAAAGACGCAAAGATCAGGTGGCTCGTGGACGACTGCAAGAAATTTGTGGAGCGCGAGATAAGAAGAGGCAACAAGTATGACGGCATCATAATGGATCCGCCCTCATACGGAAGAGGTCCCGGCGGTGAAGTCTGGAAGATCGAAGAAAGCATTTATCCGTTCATAAAGCTATGCGAACAGCTTTTATCGGATGATGCGAAGTTTTTACTTATCAACAGTTATACTACGGGACTTCAGCCTGCTGTGCTGACATATATGATAAAGACCGCCATAGTTCCTTTTCACAAAGGAGTCGTCAAATCCGACGAGATAGGGCTTCCCGTTTCGGACACGGATCTGATACTTCCCTGCGGTGCATCGGGACGCTGGATAAAAGATCAATAGTGAAAAACAAAAAGAATGTCATTTGAGGGGTCACCTCAGTTCGACATTCTTTTTTATATCTATTCTTCCGATCCGGAATCGGGTATTTCAACTTCGCTCATAAGTTCTTTTGATATTTCCGCAAGCATCTTATCAAGCATTTCCACTTCCTCTTTGGGGAAATGCTCGCTCGTTCTGCCAACGACCGTATTGATATAGTCCTGAGCGAGATTGAAATATCTGTAATACTTATCCGTGACCTTTAAGTGATATTCACGCCTGTCAACGGACGATTGAACCTTTTCTATATATCCCTTTTTGATAAGGCAATTTACCTTATAAGCCGCATTTGGTGCGGAAACACCTATATAATTGGAAAACTGGGCAACAGTAGGCTCTTTAAGCGCATAGATCACTTCCACGCAGAACATTTCCACCGTAGAAAGCGAAGTTTCCCTGCTTCTTAACTGTTTGAACATTTCACGATAGAAATGCACCTTAAACTTTGTATAAACTTCGGAAAGTGACTGTTCAAGCATCGTAATCCCCCTCTTTACTTTTCAAGTCTACATTATTAATAGTATTACGCATTACTCAAATTGTCACGGTTTTTTGTCATTTACCCAGGGCAAAAGAAAGTTCTGCCTTTGCCGCTATCTCTCCGCCCACATAAGCTGTAGCTTCACCGATGCCCAATGGGCCTTTCATGGCTGTGAGTCTGCATTCAAGTTCCAATACATCTCCGGGCTCGACTTTATGCTTAAACCTTGCATTTTTGATCCCGCCGAAAAATGCGATCTTACCTTTGTTTTCTTCTTTACTTAATAAAGCGACCGCGCCCGTTTGAGCCAAAGCTTCTATTATAAGGACACCCGGCATGACGGGTTCACCCGGGAAATGACCGATAAACTGCATTTCGTTTGCGCTTACGCACTTTATGCCTTTGGCGTAGACTCCCGGCTCACACTCCGTTATCTTATCTACCATCAAAAAAGGGTATCTGTGCGGAAGTATCTCCATGATCTGTTTACTGTTAAGCTCCATCATATCTCCTTATAACTATGCTCGCGTTGTGCCCTCCGAATCCAAGAGCGTTCGAAAGAGCCGTTCTGATATCGGCTTTTCTGCCTTCGTTGGCCACTATATCAAGATCGCACTCGGGATCGTCAACTTTATGATTGATCGTTGCAGGCACGAATCCTTCTTTTACCGAAAGTGCGGTGATTATGGCTTCTACCGCTCCGGCCGCACCAAGAAGATGACCGGTCATGGATTTCGTGGAACTGACCATCAATTCATATGCATGAGAACCGAACGCTTTCTTTATAGCCTTAGTCTCTCCCGAATCGTTTAGCGGAGTGGATGTGCCGTGGGCGTTGATATAATCGATCTCTTCGATTGAAAGTCCCGCGTCTTTGACCGCTTTTAACATGCACTTTGCGCCGCCTTCCCCTTCGGGATCGGGTGCAGTCATGTGATGAGCGTCACAGTTTGCGCCGTATCCTACTATTTCCGCATAGATATGGGCGTTTCTTTTTAGCGCATGCTCAAGTTCTTCGATGACGAGTATTCCCGCGCCTTCGCCCATCACAAAGCCTCCGCGCTCTTTGTCGAAGGGAATTGATGCACGGTTTGGATCGGTCGCAGTGCTCATTGCCTGCATGGACTGAAATCCCGCTATCGCAAGCGGCATTACCACGCCCTCTGCTCCGCCGCATACCATTACATCGGCATATCCGTCTCGAATGTAATGAAAAGAATCTCCTATCGCGTTGTTGGCACCCGCACAGGCCGTTACCACCGACGAACACATACCTTTAAGTCCGTATTGGATAGCGATCTGCCCCGCCGCCATGTTACTTATGGTCATAGGTATAAAATAGGGAGAAATAAACCTGTATCCCTTTGTCTCACCTTTTGAATGCTCCGAAGCTATCGTTGAGAGTCCGCCTATCCCCGAAGAAACAACGCATCCGCACATATCGGGATCTTCCGTCGACATATCCAGACCCGAATCGTCAAAAGCTTCTTTTGCGGCCAATACGGCAAATTTTGTGAATATATCCATCTTTCTGGCTTCTCTTTGTCCGATCAGCTCATCAATGTCTATTCCCTTTACTTCGCCCGCAAGCTTTACTTTAAAGTCAGTCGTATCGAAATGTGTTATGGGGCCTATACCGCATTTTCCTGCCTTTACCGCCTCCCAGGTGTCTGAAACACTGTTTCCAAGCGGATTAACGCTTCCCATTCCGGTTATTACCACTCTTCTCATTGCATTCCTCCGGTTACTTCTATTACCTGACCCGTTATATAATCCGATCCGTGCCCTGCAAGAAATTCAACTGTGTTTGCAACTTCTTCACAGGTTCCGAACCGCTTTAACGATATCTTTTTAAGATATTCTTCTTTTACGGCATCGGGCAGATCTTCGGTCATCTTTGTCATGATAAATCCGGGAGCAACGGCATTTACACATATACCTTTTGCTCCGTACTCTTTTGCGATCGACTTAGTAAGTCCGATCATTCCCGCTTTGCTGGCCGCATAGTTGGCCTGACCGGCATTGCCTGTTATTCCTACGATAGATGTGATATTTATTATTTTTCCGTAACGGGCCTTCATCATATCCTTGATCGCCGCTTTGCAGCAAAGAAACGTTCCTTTAAGATTTGTTTCATATACGGCATCAAAATCCGCTTCGCTCATTCTTATGAGTAGACCGTCTTTCGTGATACCGGCATTGTTTACCAACACTTCAACAGGTCCCAACGCTTCTTTAACTTTTGAAAACAGTTCATTCACATCCGCTTCACTGCTTACATCTGCTTTAAATGCCAAAGCCCTGATACCGAAAGTTTCACATTCCTTCACGGTTTCTGCCGCGGCCTCTTCGTTGCCTGCATAGCATATCGCAACATCATGACCCGATCTTGCAAGTGTCTTTGCTATCACGCTTCCTATTCCGCGGCTTCCGCCCGTAACAAGCGCTGTACTCATACTTTTAACTCCTTTATCGCATTCTCAAAATCTTCCGTATTATCTATGCTTAAAACCTTTGCATCGGGAACGGTCTTCTTTACAAACTTAGATATCGTATTGCCCGGTCCTATCTCCACAAAAGTGTCCGCGCCGTTTTCATAGGCGTATCTTATCGAATCTTCAAGATATACGGGAGATTGAACCTGCCTTGTCAAAAGAGTCGGAATGTCTTCGTTGTATTCCTTTTCTCTTCCGAGGCAGTTAAAGATCACTCGTGCGCAACCTTCTTTAAACTCCACACCGGAAAACTCTTTGGCAAGCTTCTCTCCGGCAGGTTTCATATATTTAGTATGGAACGGACCGCTAACATTAAGCTCTATTATTCTTTTCGTACCTTTTTCTTTCAGCAGTTCGCAGGCTCTGTCCACAGCATTAGAGTCACCGGAGATCACTATCTGCCCGGGACAGTTGAAGTTGACCGCACTGACAATTTTTTCGCCTCCGAATTCATCGGTCGCCTTTTTGCAACACTCTGTAACCGTCTCGCGCTCCGTCATCAAAACTGCCGCCATCTTGACATCCATTCCCGCTGCCGCTTCCTTCATGAACATCCCGCGCTTTGCAACGAGCTTCACGACCGTATCCTCATCGATCACATCCGCCGCATATAACGCCGAATATTCTCCGAGACTTAAGCCCAAAGAAAACGCGGGGACGATCCCTTTTTCTTTGAGAAGTTTGCTGATACCTACCGCGAAAGCTACCATGCAAGGCTGCGTATACTGCGTGTCCGAAAGCCTGTCTGTCGCTCCGTAAAAGGAAAGCTCTTTAAGATCGAAATCATTTACCTGCCTTACGTTTGCACATGCTTTTTCGATCGTATCTTTAAAGATCGGATAATTATTGTAAAAATCTTCTCCCATGCCCGGTCGCTGACTGCCCTGACCGGCATAAACAAATGCTATGCTCATATAGCGATATCTCCCGCATTTTTCAGATTAGTTACGGCCGATTCATACATGTCTTTGAGTATCTCTTCCAAAGAACGTATCTCCTTTAACTGACCGCATACCTGCCCCGCCATCACAGATCCCCTTAAAACATCTCCGTCGACCACAGCGCGTCTTAGACCTCCGAGAGTTATCTTTTCAAGTTCGTCTCTGCCGGCTCCCGAGGCTTCGAGTTTTAAGTATTCCCGCGCCATCTCATTTTTGATGATCCGAACAGGCGCACCCTGACTTCTGCCCGTAACGGTCGTCGAATTGTCTTTTGCCTTTAAAAGCGCTTCCTTGTAATTATCGTGTATGGGGCACTCTTTTGATACCAAAAGACATGTCCCTATCTGAACTCCGCATGCTCCGAGCATCATGGCCGCGGCAAACTGCCTTCCGTCGGCTATACCACCCGCAGCGATCACGGGAATGTCAAGTGCATCAACGACCTGAGGGACGAGTGTCATCGTAGTCATGTCACCGACATGGCCGCCCGATTCGCCTCCTTCGGCTATCACTGCATCGGCTCCCGCGCGTTCCATCATCTTTGCAAGGGCCACACTTGCCACAACAGGGAATATCTTTGTTCCTTTTTCTTTCCACATGTTTATATATTTACCCGGATTGCCGGCGCCCGTTGTTATGAATGCCACGCCTTCTTCATAAAGCATTTTGGCGATGTTTTCAACATCGGGATTCATAAGCATGAGATTTACGCCGAAAGGCTTGTCGGTATTTTCCCGACAGATATGTATTTCTTTTCTGAGTGCCTCGGCCGGCATGCCGCCTCCCGCCACAAGTCCCAGCGCGCCCGCATTGGATACCGCTGCCGCAAAAGCACCTGTCGCTATGTTGGCCATTCCTCCCTGTATTATAGGATACTTTGTACCCGTTATGTCATTTAGTTTCATGTTGTCTCCCTATATGATGACGGCGCCCCATGTGCGTCCCGCTCCGAATGCACAAAGAAGCGTTCTTTGTCCCTCTTTTATGATACCGCCTTTATATGCTTCGTCGAGTGCAAGTGCAACGCTCGCACTTGAAGTGTTTCCGTATTTCTGGATGTTTACAACGAACTTATCCATAGGCTGATCGACCTTCTTGGCGATCGACTCGATTATCCTTAAGTTGGCCTGATGAAGGATAAAGTGATCTATATCATCGTATGTAAGTCCCGCTTTTTTAACAACACTTTCTATGACAGTCGGAACGGTTGCGACCGCAAACTTATATGTGTCCTGGCCGTTCATATGAATAAGGCCGGTGGGGACTTTTATATGTATCATCTCTTCGTCTCCTTCGACGCCGATCGTAGAAAAATACGGTCTGTCGTCAAGCGTAAGTACCGCTGCCGCCGCACCGTCACCAAAAAGCACGCACGTTCCTCGGTCGGTCATATCCATCTTTTTTGAAAGCACTTCCGCTCCCACCAAAAGACCGTATTTTGCGCCTCTTGCCATCATGAGCGCTCTTATCGTCTCAAGTCCGAATATAAATCCCGAACATCCGGCACTTACATCCAGACATATGATGTCGTTTCTAAGCCCAAGTCTTCCCTGGATAAGGCAGGCCGACGACGGTGAATAATACTCGGCAGATACGGTACACACCACCACAACGTCAATGTCTTCTCTGTTTATCCCGGCATTTTCTATCGCTTTTCTTGCCGCATTTTCGGCAAGCAACGTCTGATCTTCCTCGCCCGTCACGTAGTGTCTTTCTTTCATTCCCGTACGTTTGGTGATCCATTCGTCGGAAGTATCCACTATTTTCGCAAGATCATCGTTTGTCATTATCTTCTTTGGAACGAAGCTCCCCGTCCCCACTATCTTTATCCCACGTTTACTCATTCTTCAAAAAACCTGCATCAAACTTTCTGAACTTTTCATATCTTTCGCTTACGATCTCTTCCTTTGTCTTATCCTTAAGATCGCATAAAGCAGTCTTTATCGCTTTTCTGACTTCCTCCGTCGGGTCTTCTTCGCTAAGTATCCCTTCCACTATTCCAAACTCGTAAAGATCTTTGGCCGTAAGCTTCATGACACTTGCCGCCTCATCCCTTCTTTTGCTGTCATGCCAAAGTATGGAGGCAAAGCCTTCGGGAGAAAGAACACTGTACACAGCATTTTCAAGCATATATATGCGGTTTGCCACCGATATGGCAAGTGCTCCGCCGCTGCTTCCTTCGCCGGTCACTATCGTGATGATCGGAACTCTCAATGTGCTCATGACTGCAAGATTATCCGCTATCGCACGGCTTATTCCGTTCATCTCCGCTTCTTTTCCGGGGTACGCTCCGGGCGTGTCGACAAATGTTATTACGGGACGGTCAAACTTTTCGGCCTGCTTCATAAGTCTTAATGCTTTTCTGAACGCCTCGGGACCGGGCATACCGAAATTGCAGGTGATGTTTTCGTCTACATCCTTACCCTTCCTGTGCCCTATCACCGTAACCGGAATATCGTCAAACATGGCTATCCCGCCAAGTATCGACGGATCTTCTTTACATATCCGATCTCCGCGCTGTTCAAAGAAATCCGTAAACAGAGCATCTATATAATCCGTTATCTTAAGTCGTCCCGGATCTCTTGCCGCAAGGACTCTTTCGATTGCCTCCATCATTGTTTCCTTTCATGAAGTTTAAGAAGCAATATAAGCTTTGAGCGTATCACGCTTCTTTTTACCACTTCGTCCACATGACCGTGTTCTTTAAGAAAATCCGCTCTTTGAAAACCTTTTGGAAGCTTCTCCCCGATCGTCTGCTCTATGACTCTCGGCCCGGCAAATCCTATAAGAGCATCCTCCTCGGCAAGCGTAATGTCTCCAAGCATTGCAAAGCTCGCGCTCACACCGCCCGTAGTCGGATCGGTCAGTACGCTTATATAAAGACCGCCCTCTTCTTTAAACTTTTCTATCACGGCGCTTGTTTTTGCCATCTGCATAAGGGCAACTATCCCTTCCTGCATCCTGGCGCCGCCGCTTGCGGTAAAGATGATGAGCGGAAGTTTGTTTTCATGGGCGTATTCAGCGGCTTTTGCGACCGCCTCTCCGACATATATGCCCATGGAAGCCATCATAAAGCGCTTATCCATCACACATAAAACCGTCTTGTATCCGCCTATAGTGCACGTTCCGGCTACTATGGCATCTTCGATCCCAGTTTCTTCTTCGAGAGTTTTCTTTTTATCCAAATACCCTGTAAAGTTTAAAGGATCGAGTTCCGGACATGACAGGTCAAAGCTTTCAAAGGAGCCTCCGTCAGCCGTGTCCGCTATGCGATCAAAAGCCGTGTAAGGCTTATCGTCTTTTTCCAAAGCTTCAAGATACGGGGTCGGATCTTTTCTGAGCTTTTTATATCTTCTGAATTTATCTTTCCTGTTGTCTACTGCGTTGATCATTTTTTATCGTTTTCTTTTTGCCCTGCTGCCCTGTCCCATTTAAGTATCTCGTCGGCGTGCTTTTCGATGAAATTTACGCTGTATTTACCCCTTATAAACGAGGGATGGTGCATCAGCAGATAATCAAAATCGACGTTTGTCTCTATCCCCTCAAGCGTAAATTCCAAAAGCGCTCTTCGCATCCTTCGTATCGCATCGAGTCTTGTCGGTGCGTGGACTATTATCTTCGCAAGCATCGAATCGTAAAACGGGCTTGTGGCGTAACCGTTGTACAGATGAGTATCTACTCTCACGCCGGGGCCTCCGGGAAGATTCAAAAATTCGACCGTTCCGGTATTTGCCTTAAAATCCTTCGAAGGATCTTCCGCATTTATGCGGCACTCTATTGCATGACCGGAAAGTCTTACATCTTTTTGTTTCAGTTTCAAAGGCTCGTGATATGCGATCCTTATCTGCTCCTTTATGAGATCCAAACCGGTGACTGCCTCGGTAACGCCGTGCTCCACCTGAATGCGCGTGTTCATCTCTATGAAATAGAAATGTCCTTTTGCATCGAGCACAAACTCAACGGTTCCCGCATTGGTATAATTTGCCGCTTTCGCCGCAGCGACCGCAGCCTTTCCCATCTGCTTTCGAAGATCGTCCTTTAAGGCCATGCACGGGCTTTCTTCTATGAGTTTTTGATTTTTTCTTTGTATGGAACAGTCTCTTTCACCAAGCTGTAGGACATTTCCGAACTCGTCTGCGAGTATCTGAAACTCAACATGCTTCGGGTTCATGATCAGCTTTTCGACGTACATCTCATCATTTCCGAAGCACGCACGGGCTTCGGCTTTGGCTTCCCTGTACATGGCCTCGAGCTGTTCCTTTTTGAGGACTCGCCTCATTCCGCGACCGCCACCGCCCGCGCTGGCCTTTATAAGAACCGGATATCCTATCCTGTCAGCGATTTTCTCAAGCATCGAAAGATTCTCGACCGGCCCGTCTGAGCCGGGTACCACGGGAACGCCCGCCTTTTGCATCATTTTTCTGGCCAGAAGCTTGTTTCCGAGCAGATCCATCGCTTTCGGAGTCGGACCTATAAAGACTATTCCCTCTTTGTAACAGCGTCTTGCAAACTCGCTGTTTTCGGACAAAAAGCCAAATCCGGGATGAAGCGCATCGCACTTCGTTACTTTTGCCGCGGTAATGATCGCATCCATGTTTAAGTAGCTTTCCGTGCTTGAAGCGGGACCGATACATACACTGTCCGTCGCAAGTTTTACATGTAGACTGTCTTTGTCTGCCGTTGAATATACGGCGATCGTTTCGATATTCATCTCGCGACAGGTCCGTATTATACGGATCGCGATCTCGGCGCGGTTGGCCACCAATATCCTTTTAAACATAATCAATCTCCGATAACAAACAGCGGACTTTCAAATTCAACGACATCGCGGTCTTTAAAGAATATCTTCTTTACCGTGCCGTCTCTTGGCGCTTTGACTTCGTTTATCATCTTCATGGCTTCTATCTGGCAAAGCGTTTGCCCCTTATTTACGTGATCGCCCTCTCTTACAAACGGCGCATCATCGGGACCGGGGCTAGCATAAACCACACCGACAAGGGGAGAAAGAACGCTTTCGCCCGGCGTTTTCTCTTCGCTGTATTCAGGCTTTTTTGAAGATCCTTCAATTTCTTTTGTCGGAACTTTGCCGATGACCTCGTCGGCCGGTGATGTTTCTTTTTTGAGCTTAAGCTTCATTCCTTCACACTCAAGTTCCAATTCCGAACATCTGCTCTCCTCAAAACTGCTCATCAGTTCTTTGACCAAAGAAAGATCCGTCATCATTTGTGTGCCTCTAAGTAATCAACTATATCCTGCACTGTCTTAAGTTCCGGAAGCGCATCCTGATCTATCGTGATGCCTGTCTTTTCCTCAACCGCAAGAGAAAGTTCAACCGCGTCAAGTGAATCTGCACCAAGATCCTTGAAAAGATCCGATTCCAATGTGATCTTATCTTCGGAACAGCTTAATATGTCGATTATTACCTCTTTTACAATTTCAAACATGATTATCTCCTTCACATAATACAAAGTTTTTATTTAAATATTTTTAACTACCTTACGTATCATAATTATTTGAGAAAAAAAGTCAATACTAATTAAAAAAATTTAACTATTTGTTCACATTTATGAAAAATGAACCAACACCACCGTCCCCCAGAGTCAAAAATCAGCGGACAAAAAAAAGACCTTCCCGCGGGAAGGTCCTTATCGTTATTTGATTTAATATAAATAACTGAATGCACTCAGAAAAGTTGCACCAAGTATGGCATAAAGCAAAAAGGTAAGAACTATCATGATAGCCATTACTATAAGCTGTGCCTTTGCCCAGTTTTTACGTGACTCTTTGCCGTCACCGAAAGCCCAAACGAAAAGTAAGATTATATTCACACAAGGGATCAAACTAAGAAGAAGTATTCCAACCCATGTTCCGATACTTACCGGCTCAAGATCCTGAGGATTGTAAACAGGTGCGCCGTAATTGTACGGAGGGATAGGCTGTCCCTGAGGGGGAATCGGCTGTCCCTGAGGGGGAATCGGCTGTCCCTGAGGAGGGATCGGCTGTCCCTGAGGCTGTGAGTACTGATTGTTATTTAAATTTCCATCCATAATTGTCCACCCCGAAAAATCAAGTTTAATTGTTAAGAATTCCTTAACTGTAAAAATCGTATCATAAACGGGCCATACACGCAACAAAAAATTGCATTTAGGGCTTCACTGCATGGCAATGAGTACCGATTCATAGTATAATCACATTTATGATAGACGCATTAAAGAACGTATTTAAAAGAATATGGTCAGACATAAAAAAGTATAAAGTTGGGATCGCAATATGCGTCATATACTATTTTTTGACGTTAAATCTCTTCAAAGCCTCCTGTCCGTGCATACTGCTCACCGGATTTCCATGTCCCGGCTGCGGTATCACAAGATCTCTTTTAGCGATACTGACGTTTCGTTTCAAATATGCCTTTGAGACCAATCCAGCTTCGTACGCATGGTTTTTCCTTATACTCTGGTTTATCTTTTTCAGATACATTAAGGGTCAAAGAAGCCGCATCTTCTATACTCTCCTTACTATAACGGCGATAATTACGATAGGCGTATACATCTACGGAATGGTTAAATATTTCCCTAATCGCATCCCTTACGTTTACACGACTCACAACCTTTTTCACTACACAGTAACAAGATCGCATTAAAAAATCCCGAACCTATTGGTTCGGGATTTTAATCTCATAGGTAGGTATCTGATTACTTAAGTGTAACCTTAGCGCCTGCATCTTCAAGAGACTTCTTAAGCGCTTCAGCGTCAGCCTTTGCAAGACCTTCCTTGATTACCTTGGGAGCTGCCTCAACGAGGTCCTTTGCTTCCTTAAGTCCAAGACCGGTAGCTTCACGAGCGATCTTGATGATCTGAACCTTGTTAGGTCCGATCTCGGTAAGTTCTACGTCGAACTCTGTCTTCTCTTCAGCTGCTGCTGCGTCTCCGCCTGCTGCTGCTGCAACTACAACGCCTGCTGCTGCGGATACACCGAACTCTTCTTCGCAAGCCTTTACAAGATCATTTAATTCCAAAACGGATAACTCTTTGATAGCATCAATGAGTTCCTGAGCTGTTAATTTAGCCATTTTCAATTTCCTCCATATAATAATAGTTTACTTGGTTACTTATTCTGCCTTTGCTTCCTCGGCGGGAGCTTCTTCTGCCTTAGCCTCTTCAGCGGGTGCTGCTTCTTCTGCCTTAGCTTCTGCTGCAGGTGCTTCCTCAACCTTTGCCTCTTCAGCAGGTGCTGCTTCTTCTGCCTTTGCCTCTTCCTTTACGGGAGCGTCACATGCAGCTGCGCCACCTTTTTCAGCAAGCTGGTTCATAACACGTGCGAAATTTGTGATAGGAGACTGTAAGCTTCCAAGCAACTTGGAAATCAACTCGTCTCTTGAAGGGATAGTAGCGATTGCTGCGATTCCCTTAGCGTCGTAGGTTGTACCTTCAACGACACCGCCTTTGATCTCGAGTACGGGAGCCTCTTTAGCGAATTTAGCGATAACCCTTGCAGGTGCTGTTGCATCGTCCTTGCCGATAGCAATAGCTGTAGGGCCTTCCAAAAATTCGGAGATTCCTTCGAACTCGGTTCCCTTTATTGCAAAATTAATGAAAGTGTTCTTGTATACCTTGTAGGTTACGCCTGCTTCGCGAAGTGAACGACGAAGTCTGGTATCCTGCTCTACGGTAAGTCCTCTGTAGTCAACAACTACGATAGAGCCGGCATCTTTGATGTTTTCAGAAATTTCCGCAACTATGGGAGCTTTCAATTCAACCTTTGCCATTTTGTTACCTCCTTATAAGATTATGCCGAACAGGAGTGTATATAAACAATAAACCCTCTGTCCAAAGACAGAGGGTTAGTAAATACATAAATACTCACTGGTTCCTCGGCAGGCGCTTCTTCTTACGACGGTTCTCCGTCACCTGCTGTCTTCGGCCTTGTATAAATTAACATATCAAAATCGCTATGTCAATTACAAATTAATATTTTGCAACGCTCATACGAACGCCGGGGCCCATTGTAGTGGTCATTGTAAGAGACTTGATGTACTGTCCCTTTAATGCTGCGGGCTTAGCCTTTACGATAGCGTCCATGATAGCATTGAAGTTCTCTGTAAGCTGTGCCTCTGAGAAAGAAGCCTTTCCTACGGGAACGTGTACGATATTGGACTTGTCGAGACGATACTCGATCTTACCTGCTTTAATATCGTTGATAGCCTTGGTAACGTCCATTGTTACGGTACCCGCCTTAGGGTTGGGCATAAGTCCTTTAGGACCGAGCACCTTACCGAGACGACCTACAACACCCATCATGTCGGGAGTTGCAACAACAACGTCGAAATCAAGCCATCCTTCATTCTGGATCTTCGGAATAAGTTCCTCAGCTCCAACATAATCAGCACCTGCCTGCTGAGCTTCGTCTGCCTTGGGTCCCTTAGCGAAAACAAGAACCTTAACGGTCTTACCTGTTCCGTTGGGAAGAACTACGGCACCACGAATCTGCTGCTCAGCGTGACGTCCGTCACAACCGGTACGAATGTGCAATTCAACTGTTTCATCAAACTTAGCTGTAGCAGTCTTCTTAACAACAGATACGGCTTCGTCTGCTTCATAATATTTTGCGCGGTCAACTAACTTAGCTGCCTCTGCATATTTCTTTCCGTGCTTCATTTATAATATCCTCCTAATGTGGTTAACGCCTTGGCGTGACAATATGTCAACGGAAGTTTCCTTCCTCCCACTTGTGCTTGTTATTAGTCTGCTACAGTGATACCCATACTTCTTGCGGTACCTGCGATCATGCTCATTGCTGCTTCGATGCTTGCTGCGTTAAGATCTTTCATCTTGATCTCAGCGATCTCTTTAAGCTGAGCCTTTGTAACGGTAGCAACCTTTGTCTTGTTGGGTGTACCCGAACCTGACTTAATGTTGCAGGCTTTCTTTAACATAACTGCTGCAGGGGGAGTCTTAGTAACGAAACTAAAGCTTCTGTCTGCATAAACCGTGATGATAACGGGAACGATGGTATCGCCCATATCTGCGGTCTTAGCATTGAACTGCTTAGTAAATTCCACGATGTTTACACCGTGCTGACCGAGTGCAGGTCCGACCGGGGGAGCGGGTGTTGCTTTGCCGGCAGGGATCTGTAACTTAATATATCCTTCTACTTTCTTTGCCATAATGGCACCTCCTAAATAAATTGTGGTAAGGCGTACCGTTATCGGAAAGTCTCCGCGGTACTCCCACTTCAGAAACGTATATTAAAGGTTAAAACCTAAAATATCAAATTTAGTTCATAGCACGAACTTCAGCGAAACTGATCTCAACAGGCGTCTCGCGTCCGAAAAGTTCTACATTGATGGTAGCGGTCTGCTTGCCGTAGTCCATACGGGTTACGACACCGACTGTATCTTTCCATACACCTGCAACAACCGCAACCGTATCGCCTTCTTTGAAGTCTGCCGTAACGTTCTCCATACGGATACCGAGTGATTTCATCTCAGCTTCGGTAAGCGGAACCGGCTTGCTTCCGGGACCGACAAATCCCGTAACGCCTCTCGTATTACGAACAACATACCAAGTATCGTCGTTCATTACCATTTTGACGAGAACATATCCGGGGAAAAGCTTCTTCTGGGAAGTTTTTCTTACACCGTCCTTCACTTCGACAACATCGGTCAAAGGAACACGGACCTCTAAGATATCTTCTTCGAGATGGCGATTGGCAACAGTCTTTTCGATGTTTGCCTTTACCTTATTTTCATATCCGGAATAAGTATGTGCAACATACCATTTAGCTTCTGCCATGCTTCAATCTCCTTACTGTGTAATGAAATTAACGCCGTACTGGATAAGAAAATCAAATACGGTGATCAAACCACCGAGAACAACGGCAATAATTGTTACCGCAACGGACTGCTTGAAAACCGACTCCTTTGAAGGCCATATGATCTTCTTAAACTCTGCAGAAACGGTATTGAAAAAACCGGGTTTATTATCTTTATTGGAATCAGCCATGATAATCTCCTTTACCGGTAAATTACTTGGTTTCTTTGTGCAATGTGTGCTTCTTGCAGAATCTGCAATATTTCTTTGTTTCCATACGATCGGGATGGTTCTTCTTTTCCTTCGTCGTATTGTAGTTTCTCTGCTTGCACTCAGTACATGCCAATGTGATCTTGGTACGCATATATTCTACCTCCGAATAAAAATCAAATCGAAATAAATTTCGCAACAAAAAAAGAGCTCGACACTCTTTGCTCAACTAATGTAACATGAACAAACCGGTTCGTCAACTCTTTTTTCGTAAAAATCATCAGTATCTTTCTTTTATCATCGTCGATACTCTTGATTGGATGATGTCAGCGGCTTCATCTGCAGTTTTGGCACCGTTATAATAATATTCCGCCTCTTCCATTATTATAGATATAATCTCATTATCATAGCGCATAGTTTTTTCTATCGAGTCGATATAACATTTCAGTTCCTCAATTTCTTCATAAGTAACAGGATCAACAGATATTTTGGAATAGCCCAAATAATATGTTGCTTGTTCCTTTTCTGTTTCTTTCTTAGCCGCCCGGTCAAATGCGGTTCTCGATGAGGGAAACTCATATACATACTCATCCTGATATTCTGGTAATAATACTTCCCGTATGAAATCCCACGCCATATCCTTATTTCTACACTTCTTTAAAATCGCATAAGCACCCGGATATTGACAGGCCATGCCTTCTCTGTCCGGGCTGGGATAACCTATCAATGTTGCCTTTTCACCCAATGCAACTCTCAGATAATATTCATAAGTTCCAACCGAAGAAAGCGATATATCCGTAAGACAGATTTTGTTATTCCTAAACAATTCAGCCAATTCTCCGAAATAGTCAACAGTGTAATCCCCCTCTTTAAGCTGTTTCGAGAATAGCAGCAATTGCATAAACTCTTCACAGTCAAATGAACACTTTTTGTTTTCATAATCGATAAAATCATCCATATTCATTGCCAAAATTTTTGAAAACAAATGTTCACGCGATTCGCTGTAAAAAATTTCTCGGTCAGGATAGGCTTCTTTAAAATCCATGAATTCATCTATGGTCCATCCGGTCAATCCATTTACTTCACTTTCTTTCGCCAATACTGTTTCGACAGAAAATTGCGGGATTATCATATAAAGACCGTTCTTATAAGACCCTGCCGATAGAACGCACTCAAACAGATCTTCTTCATTTATTTCCTCATCTTTGGAAAGAAACTCGGATAAATCCGCAAAAGTTCCTTTTCTTATATAATTTTCAACGTCTGTTTCAGGAGTGATATACAAAATATCCAACGAGTCATTTTGTGACAGATCAACGTTCAATCTGTCCCAATCTCCAAAAATATTATCATTGGTTTGATATTCGGAATAATCTTTGATCTCAATCTTTATTTCTTTATTATTCCTGTTAAACTCCGCAACTCGAGTCCGGAGCTCATTATCAGCCCTTAAGCAGCCCATGATCAAAACTTTCTTTTGGATAGCCCCTTCGCGTTTTTCAAAGGCTACTATTTCGTTTTTATAAGAATCACCAAATCCGGTAATCTCATTCTTAAGACAAATGATCAGATCATCGTTTATCACTTGAAAGAAGCCATATTCGTAAGAATCGGGAATATATGAATCCATAAAATTCATTATTTCACTTTTTTCCGGAACATCATATTTGCATGAATATATACCATCCCTGTCATAAACCGCAAAATCTCCGCCACTGTGATTTACACAAACTGAGAGATCTGATAGATTATAGGGGCCTGTATCCTTTCTCACTATCTGAGTATCGGTTAACTCTGCTTCTACAACCATGCTGTGACCATCATCTGACCAAACGATCTCATAAATAGTACCGTTTTTTCCCGACAAATAGTCGATATGATCATCCCCATGTTCTTGTTTAAAGATCAGATTGAACTCTTCATCATAAATGTACGTTTCAGCATAATTTTCACTCAAAAAACGGTTATCTAAAACGTATATCTTTTCAATATTATCCTTATGCCCATCATTCAATATGCACCTTTTTATCAACTTGTTGTCCATATCCCTGATTTCGACTGCATTGCTGCCATCTCCTTGAGTCAAAAGAAGCAATACCTCGGCTTGCGACAGTGCAACTACATCATTCACATATTCAGTTTCTTCCGTGCCTTCCGGCAATTTATAAATTTGTCCGTTACCGTCTTTATAATTGCAATATCCCCAAAACGGACCATTATTCTCATATTCATATGAGTTGCCGCCATAAAAAACACGGACCACCTCATCATCTACAAATGAATCCATTGCAGTAATGCTTAAGTCGTTTCCCAAGGAGTCATCTATAACTGATTCAGAGAATGATTCGACATACACGACACTGTCCTTTTCCTTTGAACAGGCAGTTAACAACAATAATAATGGTAGTATTGGCAATATTCGTAATATTGTCTTGTTCATCTGTTATCCTATCCCTCTCAGATTCAATCACTTGAAGATTCTGTAAGACAAATGCTGATTTCCTCTGCTATCATTTTTATATATTATTGTATCATTATTCCATCCGCCCAATAGAGTATTTACGCACAACCGCAAAATAAGCTTCCCTAAAAGAATTGTAATATTTTCTCCCTATGGTCAAAGAAGCACCTGTTTCCATTTTAACTGTCCTGTTTATAAAGCCCTCAACATATATAAGATTAACCATGCTTGATCTGTGAATTCTTTGCAATGACAGGCCCTCAGTCTGCTCCTCAATACTCTTCAAACTGGAATAAACATTTATTTCACTATTCTTCAAATATACGGTCGCATAGTTTTTCCGAGCTACTATATAAAAAATGTCTTCTACCTTTATACTGATATTTCCATTTATCGATTCAAAAACAATAGCTTTGTTTTTCCTGTCCTCACGAATGGCAACGGCTATACACCGCCCAACTATTTCGGGCTTAACCGGTTTATTCGCATATGCCAGCGTTTTAATATCAAGACTATCCAAGCGAAAGCTTTCGTAAAAAGAAACAAAAACAATCCTCCAAAAAAGAGGATTGTCTCGTATTATATTCATGACTTCAACGCCATTAATTCCACCCATTTGTATGTCAAGGAAAAGGATATGAATCATTTCACCTTCATATGCCACTACTTCCTCTCCCGAAGAAAACTCAATCAAATTGCAGGCTTCACCAACTTCGTCAAAGTAGGCTTTACACTTTTCCTTAATATCATCACGACAGAATTCATCGTCATCACAGATTCCTATTGTTATCATAAGCCCCCTAGTCAATCCATTCCTTTTTAATAATGATTATAG
>JAILEQ010000139.1 GCA_024687305.1 Lachnospiraceae bacterium
GTTCTTTGGTAGTATACGACACTATTTATTGTTTGTTAATATGGCATGAATATTATAATACATGATATGTTACCGAAGAAAATCATGACGGTAATGATGATATATCCAAGGAGGAATTTTGTAATGATCAATGTAAAAAAAATATTAACCAAAGCGGTTGCAACTCTTACCTGTGCAGCTATGCTTGCAAGCAACGGACTTATGACTTATGCGGCTGAAAATGTTACCAGAACATCTTCAAAGAATTACTGGATTGAAGATCTTAAAGCATATGTTGATGAAACAGATACTTATTGTATTTTTTGGGATGAAAATGAGGCCGTTATTAACCCTTATTTGGATGCACAAAATAAACCTAGAGCGGATGTCGGTGAAAAATCTGTAGTTACGATAGACGGAAAAGTATATAAATTCGTAAGATCAGAATTAGATAAAGAAAGTGGCATAACATATTATTTCTTTGAAAAATCCGAAGATGATAGTAAGGGTGACACTTCTGATTTAGATGATACAGATCCATATCTTAAACGTCTTGCAGAAAAGATCAAAGAAATTTATGCGGCACAATTTAACAAAAGCCTTAAATCCAACAACCATGTTGAATACAGAGAAGGCGACGGTATCCGCTATGACATGATGGAAGCTTTGAGCAATACAAAGGGTGTAGTTTTGGACTTCTATTTTACTTATAAAGGAGAACATTACCACGCAACTATGACAAGTGAGAAAGCACAAGCTGTATACAAAAAAGAAATCGAAGTATACGGACCTCAGTTTATTCTTGCAAATTTCCCTTGTGAAGTGATGAACTACGATACAAAGTAATCGATAAAAAAATTTAACCCCGCAGACATTTGTCTGCGGGATTTTTGTGTTTAAGGGGATCAGATAGGTGATACCTTTATGGTAAGTTCGTTTAATACGTCAAGAAGAACGCGGACCGTATCAAGAGAAGTAAATATGGTTACATTGTTTTCGATCGCACATTGTCTTAATGCAACACCGTCCTCGTAGTGAACACCCGAAAGGATCGCTCTGGTGTTGATGACGTATCTTACATATCCTGCGCGGATCGCGTTTAACATCTCATCCGAACCTTCGCTCAACTTGTGAAGCAGTCGGCACTTGATACCGTGAGCTTTAAAGAATTCCGCTGTAGCGGTCGTAGCCACTATGTTAAATCCGAGGTTGTAAAAGTCGCGGACCAAAGGAAGCGATTCTTCTTTGTCTTCATCGGCAAGCGTGAACATTACTGTTCCGTAGTTGCTAAGCTTGATACCTGAAGCGGTAAGTGCTTTGTACATAGCTCTGTGAAGCTTTTCATCGTATCCGATCGCTTCACCGGTAGATTTCATTTCAGGAGAAAGATATGCATCCATTCCGTGAAGTTTGGAGAAAGAAAATGCGGGAACTTTTACATACCACATTTCTTTTTCCTTCGGATAAAGATCGAAGAAGCCCTGCTCCTTGAGCGTTTCGCCAAGCATTACTTTTGTGGCGATATCCGCAAGAGGATATCCGGTAGCCTTTGAAAGGAAAGGTACGGTTCTTGAGGATCTCGGGTTAACTTCGATTATATAAACGTCATCGTTCGTATCTACTATGAACTGTATGTTGAAAAGACCAACGATCCCGATACCGAGTCCAAGCTTCTTGGTGTAGTTGAGTATCTTTCCTTTAACCGCATCGGAAATGCTGTAAGGAGGATAAACCGAGATCGAGTCGCCGGAGTGGATACCGGTTCTTTCTACAAGCTCCATGATACCGGGTACGAAAACATCGCTTCCGTCACATATCGCATCTACTTCGACTTCTTTACCGCATATGTATTTATCTACAAGCACGGGTTTGTCTTCGCCGAGTGAAACCGCGGTCTTTAAGTAGTGACGAAGATCCTGTTCTTTCGATACGATCTGCATCGCACGACCGCCGAGTACGAACGAAGGTCTTACGAGCACGGGATAACCGATCCTTTCGGCAGCCTCAACACCGGCTTCAATGTCGGTAACCGCTTCGCCCTTGGGCTGAGGAATATCAAGATCGAGAAGAACCTTTTCAAACTGATCTCTGTCCTCTGCGCGGTCGATCGCATCGCAATCGGTTCCGAGTATCTTAACGTCATATTCTTTAAGAGAATCGGCAAGGTTGATCGCCGTCTGTCCGCCGAGAGTCACGATAACGCCGTTGGGATCTTCGTGATGGATGATGTTCATAACATCTTCGGTCGTAAGCGGCTCAAAGTAAAGCTTGTCGGCACATGTATAATCTGTCGAAACCGTTTCGGGGTTGTTGTTTATAACGATCGAATGCCATCCCATTTCTTTGATCGTCTTAACGGCATGTACGGTCGAGTAGTCAAACTCGATACCCTGACCGATACGTATGGGACCCGATCCCAAAACGATGACTTTCTTTGTGGTCTCGCATATCGATTCGTTTTCTTTTTCATATGTAGAATAAAAGTACGGAATGTAGCTCTTAAACTCCGATGCGCAGGAGTCGATCATCTTGTAAACGGGGAATATGTCGTACTTTACTCTGAGATCGTATATCTCTCTTGCGTTCATACCCCAGAGCTTTGCAAGATAAACGTCCGAAAAACCTGTCTGTTTTGCAAAAAGCAATGCGTCTTTGTCGCCTTTTAACGGAGCCACTTTCTTTTCGACATTTACGATATTCTCGAATACTCTTAAGAACAGCCTGTCGATCTTCGTTACATTAAAGATATCGTCGACCGAAACGCCTCTTCTTAAAAGTTCAGCTACGGCATAAGCTCTGTCATCGCGACCTTCTTCGATATATTTCAAAAGCTCTTCGGTGGATAAGTCATCAAATTTTTGAAGGTAAAGGTGACAACATCCGGTCTCCAAAGATCTGACGCCCTTTAATATACTTTCCTCGATAGTACGGCCGATGCTCATGACCTCGCCCGTCGCCTTCATCTGAGTACCGAGCTTGTTTTCCGCGTCGTTAAACTTATCAAACGGGAATCTCGGCATCTTTGTAACGACATAATCAAGCGAAGGCTCGAAGCTTGCCGGAGTATTGGCAAGACGAATCTCTTCAAGTCTGTAACCGACACCGATCTTTGCCGAAACTCTTGCGATCGGATATCCGCTCGCCTTGGAGGCAAGGGCCGAAGAACGCGAGACTCTGGGGTTGACTTCTATAAGATAATAGTTAAAAGAATCGGGATCGAGCGCGAACTGAACGTTACATCCGCCCTCGATCTTGAGCGCTTTTATGATCTTTAAAGCGCTGTTTCTTAACATGTGATATTCTTTGTTGGTAAGAGTCTGCGAAGGACATACAACGAGAGAGTCGCCGGTATGCACGCCGACCGGGTCGATGTTTTCCATGTTACAGATCGTGATCGCCGTATCGTTGGCATCTCTGATCACTTCGTATTCGATTTCTTTGTACCCTTTTACGGATTTTTCGATAAGAGCCTGATGAACGGGAGAAAGAAAAAGCGCATTTTTAAGT
>JAILEQ010000020.1 GCA_024687305.1 Lachnospiraceae bacterium
TTATAGAAAAGAATTCGGAACTCGGAAAGCTGATCGCTAACTACAATTTGTTACGTGAAAAATACCGTTACCAGATCAAAGGTTATATGGATGCATTAAAGAAAGTGGCTGATTAAGCCACTTTTTTTATTTAAACCAACATCACCGTCCCCCGGGGGTCTTGCCTGCTTTTCCGGAAGCAAGCTTCTTTATACTTTCTTTATATTCTCTTTGCGATTCTTTAAACATCCGTCTCTATACTTCAATACAGAAACGGAGGAAAACACAGATGACAAATTCAAATTACATTCTTGAAACACACACGCTGTCAAAAAAATACGGTGGCAAATGCGTGGTAGATAAAGTAGATCTTCACATTAAGAAAGGAGAGATCTACGGACTCATCGGGCCCAACGGCGCAGGCAAGACAACGATCATGAAGATGGTCGCAGGACTGGCAAGTCCGAGTGAAGGCGAGATAAGCCTCTTCGGTAACAGCGAGAAAAGAGGCCGCATCGGAGCACTCATCGAGGAGCCGGGCGTGATCGGAACGTTCAACGCGTTTGACAACATGAAGCTTAAGGCATTGGCCATGGGCGTTTACGATAAGCAGAACATACTGGATCTTTTGAATCTTGTGGGACTTGCAAACGATAAAAAGAAAACGAAAAACTATTCCCTCGGTATGAAGCAAAGGCTCGGGATCGCCATGGCGCTTCTCGGACACCCCGACTTCCTTATCTTGGATGAGCCCATCAACGGCCTCGATCCTCTCGGAATCACCGAAATAAGAGAGCTCATCACGCGGATCAATAAAGAAGAAAACATCACCATCATGATCTCCAGCCACATCCTTGAAGAGCTTAACAAAGTGGCAACATCATTCGGCATTATCAATCACGGCAGGCTCGTAAGAGACCTTACCGAGAATGAACTTAAGACCGAGAGCGAAGAAAAGATCGAGATCATTACTGACGACAGCGGACTTGCAGTGTCAGTACTGGAAAAAGAAAACATTTCAAACTTCACCGTGGTTGACGCAAACAAGATACACGTATATCAGACAGCGACTTCGGTGGCCGACCTTAACAGAAAACTGGTGGAAGCCGGCGTAAATGTAGAGGGTATCCACGTGATCGGATCGTCCCTTGAGAATTTCTATCTTTCATGCGTAGACAACGGAGGAAACAAAAATGCTTAATCTTATAAAAATGAACATGTACAGACTCTTAAAGAGCAAAAACTTTATCGCACTTATAGTAATGATAGTCCTTGCGTTCACAATGACGAAGGTTCAGGTCATGGTATCAAACGCCGAATCCATCAGCGTTGATGAACAAGGCAGCGTGGTATATGAAGTCGATCCGAGCTCGATCGAAGATCCCGGATTCAGTGTAATGGACCTTTTTGTATCGTTCCCCGCTGAGATGACATCACTTTTTGTAACCGTCTTCGCGATCGTATATTGTGAGAACGAAAGAAAGAACGGATTTGTAAAGAACCTCTCGGTATCAAAGAGAGAAAAGCCCCTCGTATTCGCGGCAAAGATCGCACCCGTATTCACATTCGCGGTTCTCTTACAGCTCTGCGCATTCATCGGTGTGTTACTTGCAACCTTATCATACAAATCGGTTTCATTCGGCGATGTAGTGCCCGTGCTTAAGTACGCCGGCGTTGAGACTCTTCTCTTTACCGCATTCGGCATGTTCTCAATGGCAGTATACGAACTCTTCAGAAAGAACGTACCCGCGATCATTTTCGGAACTTTCACTGCAATCGGTCTTACCGGCCAGATTGTTGCACTCATCCAGGTGGGTCTTAACAAGCTCGGAATCTTAAGCGACAGCTTTTGCGAAAAATTCATTTTTGCTTACTACCTCATCTCAACCAGGATTGCCGTTATCAATCCTTCAGACCTTGCGGGCGGCAAAGTTCCCGCACTTGTGATCGGCGCAGTAGGACTTGTTTTTTACCTTGCTTTGGGAATGACTTTGTACGGAAAGAAAGACGTTGTATAATGGTCTAAAGACAAAACGGAGCGTAAGCTTAAATGAAACTGATCATCGTAATACTCACGCTTATATGCGCGATCTTAATCGGTGCTTTAATCCTTTACAGGCGGCAGGTCAATTCGATCTGTCGCCAGCTTCGGGTTCACAGACTCGAAGATTCATCGACCGAAATATTCCTCGATCACATCAAGGGGCCGTTCGGCAAACTTCAAAAGGAACTGAATGAAGGTATAAAGAAAGAACGCGACGAAAATGCGGCTGCCGAAAGATTGGAGACTTCAAGAAAGCAGATGATCGCCAACATGGCACACGACATAAGAACTCCTCTTACGTCGGTCACCGGCTACTTCCAGCTCTTAAACGAGACCGAAGATGCGGCCAAAAGACAGGAATATGTCGACATCATCCACGGACGTCTCGACGACCTTGAGACGATGCTGGACGATTTCTTTGCATATTCCGCGTCGGTGAGCGACGACAAGAAGTTTGAGATCGAAACGCTGAACCTTACGAAGTTTTTAAGCGAATCGCTTTTTTTATACTACGATGCCATAGAGGCGAAGCTCGGATCGCCAAAGATCGAATATCCCGAGGACGACGTATATGTTTACGCCGAAGCCTCATCGCTTAAAAGAGTGCTTCAAAATGTCATAAAGAATGCGATAACGCACGGCAATTCCGGCTTTAAGGTTTCAATCGAAAGAGACGAAAAGTCGGCAACGATAAGCGTTGAGAACATGACGGAAGAAAAACTTCCCGACAACTTAGACCTTGTATTTGACAGGACTTACAGAAGCGACCCCGCAAGAAGCAAGCTCGGAACGGGGCTTGGGCTTTGCATAGCAAAAGAACTTACCGAAAGAATGGGCGGCAGCATAAAGGCGATCTCGCCGAAAGAAAACACTTTCGCGATCGTCATCACTTTAAAAACATCCGCCGGAGGAAACACCTGATGGAAAAGATATTGATAATCGAAGACAACGATGAAATAAACAGACTCTTAAGAGAAATGCTCGAGACAACCGGATACGAGGTAAAATCGGCTTTTTCGGGTCCCGAGGGATTTCTGTATTTCGATCAGGAAAACTATTCTCTTGTGCTTTTGGATCTCATGCTGCCCGGAATGAGCGGCGAGGAAGTGCTTAAAAAGATAAGAGAGAAGTCGACCGTACCCGTGATCGTCATCTCCGCAAAGAACGAGATCGAATCAAAACTCGATCTTCTTGAAAACGGTGCGGATGACTACATCACAAAGCCCTTTGATGTCAGAGAAGTAAGAGCGAGGATAGAACTTCAGCTTAAAAAGCACGGTGCGAGCGGCGGAGGAGGAAACAGGATAGTGTTTGAAGAGCTGGTACTGGACAAAGATAACAACACTCTCTTTGCAAACGACGCAGCCATCCCTCTTACAAAGATCGAATTTTCCATCATGGAGCTTTTGATGAAGCATCCCAACAAGATCTACAGCAAGCAGGAACTGTACGAACTTGCATGGGAAGATCACTATATCGGAGAGGACAAGACCGTAAACGTCCACATCAGCAACATGCGAAAGAAGATCTCCGAGCACACAAAAGGCGATTACATCGATACCGTCTGGGGTATCGGAGTGAGACTTAAAAAGGCATAAAAAGTATAAAAGAGCTGTTTGGCTTATCCAAACAGCTCTTTCAATTTAAGCGAAGCCGCATAAAGTTCATTTTTGGAAGCGGGAACGGATTTGTCTTTTGAAAGCTTTGAGATCGCTTCTTTAACGGAGCATCCGCTTTTTACAATCTCATCGACGAGGAGTGCCTCGGGTGAGAGAGAAACCTCGCAATCGGAAGCGTTCTCCCGCTCTACGGGTTCGTAGTAAAGCAGCATCGCATACTCGCCCTTTTTGGCATTGGGGTTGGCCGACAGTTCGGAAAAGACCGAAGCGGGGGTGCCTCTGTACGCCCGTTCGTGAGCCTTTGTGAGATCGTTGAAGAGCGCGATCCTTGCACCCGGCAGCTCGTCTTTAATGACTGAGAGTGTTTCTTCGATCCGCATGGGTGATTCGTAGAAGATGTAAAGATCTTTTCCGGCGTCTTTTATGAGAGTTGTGATCTTAAGCGCATCCTTTTTCTCTCGAGGGAAAAATCCCATGAAGCGGAATGTGTCGGCGGGAAGGCCCGAAGCGGAAAGTGCCGCGATCGCAGCGCAGGGACCGCTTATCGGTAAAACGGTGATGCCTTCCGCGACCGCCCTGTTTACAAGAATGAACCCGGGATCGTTCACGCAAGGCGTTCCCGCATCGGAAACAACGGCGATGTTCTTACCTTCTTTTAGTTCACCCACAAGCCTGTCCACGGTTTTTTCTTCATTGAACTTGTGGTTTGAAGTCTGCGGTGTTTTTATATCAAAATGATTAAGAAGTTTTAAA
>JAILEQ010000021.1 GCA_024687305.1 Lachnospiraceae bacterium
TATTCATCAACCGTAAAATCTTTCCTTATCATCGGCGTTTTAACTTTTGCCCGGACTTCTTTAAATATCTCGTCGGACCCAAGAAACCTGCTCGGTTCGGTGAGACACGATATACAGTCCGCATCTGCCTTCTCGTAATCGTCTGCGATGGACATGTAATCAAATACGGGATCGATGATGCCTTTTGAAGGGGATGCTTTCTTTATCTCACAGATGAATGAAAGGCCTTCCTTTTTTATGGCTTCGTAAAATGCACTTCCCGGGTTTAAATCGTCTTTTAACGCGAGCGAACACATCTCTTTTACGCCGATCTTTTCTTTGTCCCTTTTTACACGTTCTCTTGCCGTGAGTGCAAGTTCATCCAGAATAGTCATTTTATCTGTTGCTTACCTCAATAAACTTGTTAAGAGTTTCTGTTGCCTTGCCCGAATCGATGATGGAAGCCGCAAGTTCGACACCTGCTTTGAAAGAATCGGCTTTTCCTCCGATATACAAAGATGCACCTGCATTTAATAAAACGGCATCTCTCTTGGGTCCCTTTGCACCCGAAAGGATATCGCGTGTTATCTTTGCGTTCTCTTCGGGAGTACCGCCCTTTAACTCATCCTTTGTGCATGTCTTAAATCCGAAGTCTTCGGGCTTGATCATATAAGTTTTGTACCAGCCGTCTTTGATCTCGCATATCTTGGTCGGAGAGCTCATTGATATCTCATCAAGCTTATCCATACCGTACACTACCATGCCGCGCCTTACCCCAAGGTTTATAAGAACCTGAGCAAGAGGCTCCACAAGATAATCATCATATACACCGAGAAGCTGCAACTTGGGCGATCCCGGATTGGTAAGCGGTCCGAGTATGTTGAACACGGTTCTGAATCCGAGCTCCTTTCTGATGGCTCCCACATACTTCATTGAAGTGTGATATTTCTGCGCAAAGAAGAAGCATATTCCTACTTCGTCAAGCAGTTCAAGACACTTCTCGGGGCTCTGATCGATATTGACTCCCAGTGCTTCAAGACAGTCTGCGGTACCGCATTTACTTGAAGCGGCACGGTTACCGTGCTTAGCCACTTTCATTCCGCCTGCTGCGGTAACTAAAGCAGATGTGGTTGAGATGTTAAAGCTCTGTGCGTTGTCTCCGCCTGTTCCCACTATCTCGAAAAGATCGTAATCGCTCTTTACGGGAGTAGCATGCTCTCTCATGGCTGCCGCACAGCCTGCGATCTCATCCGTGGTCTCTGCTCTGGCGCTCTTTGTGGAAAGTGCCGCAAGGAAAGCGGCATTCTGAGTTGCGCTCGATTCTCCGTTCATTATCTCGTTCATTACGGCATAGGCCTCATCATATGAAAGGTCACCTTTATTTACTATTTTTGCGATTGCTTCTTTAATCATGATTTAATTTCCTCCGTTTTACAAGTCAAGAAAGTTTTTAAGAATGGTTTTTCCGTCCGGTGTGAGTATCGACTCGGGATGGAACTGAAGTCCGTATACCGGATACTCTGTATGGCTTACCGCCATTACATCGTTCTCATCCGTTCGGGCGGTTATCTTAAGTTCATCCGGAATGGTGTTTATATCTGCTGCGAGCGAATGATATCTCGCTACGGGTATCTCATTATCACAGTCCTTAAACAAAGGGCAGGACATATCGAGTTTTGCGATCGACTGTTTTCCGTGCATAAGTTTCGATGCGTAAGTGACCGTGGCTCCGTATGCCATACATATGGCCTGATGTCCGAGGCAGACACCAAGTATCGGAATATCTTTTCCGAGTTTCTTTATCACATCGATTATCACGCCTGCGTTTTCCGGCCGTCCGGGTCCCGGTGAGATGATGATCTTCTCGGGGTTAAGAGCCTTTATCTCTTCAACCGAGAGTTCATCGTTCCTTATTACTTTTATGTCGGGATCGAGTTCTCCGATATACTGAAACAGGTTATAGGAGAAGCTGTCGTAATTATCTATGAGCAATATCATATGTCATCCTCCTGTGCCAGTTCCAATGCTTTAAGAGAAGCCTTCGCTTTATTAAAGCATTCTTCAAATTCCTTTTCGGGAACGGAATCCGCCACAATCCCGGCTCCGCTTCTCACAAATACTTTCCCGTTTTTCTTGTAAGCGATCCTTATCGCTATACATGTATCCATGTTACCTGTGAAATCAATGTATCCGATCGCTCCGCCGTAAATACCTCTCTTATCGTTTTCAAGTTCTCCGATGAGCTGACAAGCTCTTATCTTCGGAGCTCCGGAAAGCGTTCCGGCGGGAAGCACCGCTTCGATCGCATCGAGTGCGTCTTTGTCGTCCGCGATATCGCCCCTTACCGTCGAACCGATATGCATCACGTGCGAAAATCTCTCGATCAAGTGAAGCTTTTCAACTTTCACCGTACCAAACTTGCTTATCTTTCCGAGATCGTTTCGTCCGAGATCGACTAACATGTTGTGTTCGGCAAGTTCTTTCTCATCCTGTAACAGTTCTTTCTCGAGCCTGATATCTTCTTCTTCGGTCTTTCCCCTCGGTCTTGTGCCGGCAAGAGGAAATGTATGAACGACACCGTCCTCAAGTTTAACGAGGGTTTCGGGGGAAGCACCTGCAACTTCAACGTCCGTTCCCGAGAAGTAGAACATATAGGGTGAAGGATTGATCGTTCTCAACACCCTGTATGTGTTGAGGAGACTTCCTTCGAAAGGAGCCGACAGTCTGTTTGAAAGAACTATCTGGAAGATATCGCCTTCGTAGATGTAACGCTTTGCTTTCTCAACCATCTCGCAAAACTCTTCCTTCTCAAACAAGACGCTTACCTCACCCTTAAGTTTTCCGCCCGGCTCTTCTTTCTTTTTACCGTTACGGATGAGTTCTTTCATGTTGTTAAGTTCCATGACCGCTTTGTTGTATCCGACTTCGACGTCGTCAAGCTTCATGTTTGCTATAAGAATGATCTTTTGCTTTAAGTTGTCGAAAGCGATCATCTTGTCAAAGAGCATTAAGTCGATGTCTTTGAATGCCTCGGTATCGTTAAGATTAACCGTTACCGTAGGCTCGCTGTACTTAATAAAGTCAAAAGAAAAGTATCCAACAAGCCCGCCCGTAAAAGGAGGTAGATAATCAAACCGGGGGCTTGTGTATTTGGCGAGCATGTCTCGCAGAAATTGGGAGGGATTATCGGTCTTTATCTCTATATCGCCCGCTCTCACAACACCGTCACAGCAAGTGACGTCAAGTATCGGATCGTATCCGAGGAACGTATATCTTCCCCACTTTTCATCTGCCTGAGCCGACTCAAGCATGTAGCAGTGGGTGGAAACATTTTTAAGGATCTTGATCGTTTCAAGTGGCGTCGTGAAATCGGATAACATCTCACAACTTACGGGAAGCACTTTATACTTTCCCGTTGCGGCAATGCGCTTGGCTTCTTCCAAGGAAGGAACTGTTTTCATTTTGATAACCTCCGTTAAATGATTAAGCGTTCGATTAAGTCTGAGCAGGGGTTATAAAAACAAAAAACCCTCGACAGACTAACTGTCTGTCAAGGGCGAATTATCTATTATCCGCGGTGCCACCTTGATTCACGAAATACTTCGTGCGCTTAACAGGATACCAACATATCCCCGGCAACTTACGTATGCCTTACGTCGCAGAATACTCTGTAATGATCTACATTTGACTGCGCCCTCAGCGGTCCATTTGACAATTTGTTTCTCACCCGATTCTCAGCAGCACGGGTTCTCTGTACAGGCATCGTTGCCTTTATCTCCGCTTCAACGGTTTAACACTATATTTAATTAAAATGTTTATATCATAAAAGAAAAATTGTTGTCAACAAAAAAATGTCTCAAAATCAAAGAAATTTAATACTCACCCGAATTATAAAGCTTTTTACCTTCTTTAATGCCGGCGTTTATGAGTTTATACGCCTGCATACGCTTTATCTCGCCTTTAAGCATATCTTTTTTTGTGAGCACAAAACGCAAGTTCCATATCCATGCCTTTTTCTTGTAAAGATAATAGAACAGAACCCCTCTGTCAAAAAAGAATTTCTCGGTATATCCCTTAAACCAGGTGGACTCTCTCGGGACCTCTTTTGCTATATAAACATCGGATGCATACATCCTAACGCCCTTTTCATACGCCTGTCTTAAAAAAAGTGAATCTTCACCGTTACTGTATCTGGCACCTCCTCCGAACAAAGTGGAGAAAGAAAGCTCTTTTTCTTTGAGCACCTTTGTCCGAACGGCGATCGAATAAGCCGGATATCTTCCGATGTTAAGTTTCGAAAGTCTTTTAAACTTATCGTTTGTGTAAGTCCGTCTTTCATCACAGACTTCCACGTTAAACATGATCATATCGGCTTCGGGATGAGCCTCAAACTCGTCGACCACTTTCTTTGCGTACGAGTCCTCGTATACGATATCGTCATCCGAAAAAAGACAGATATCGCCGAATGCGTTCTTTATGCAAAGATTCCTGCTGACGCCCACACCGCGTTGTGAGGAATAGATGATCCTGACTCTGTAATCGTCTAAGAACTCTTCTTTCCTGTCTTCATCGCATTGATTGACGATCACAACATCCGAAGCGATATTCATTTTTAGCATGAGTTCGTCCGTATTCTGATTAAGAGCGGACACCAAAAGCGTTAATTTCATGAATCAATGATACCCTATATTCCACATTTACACCACAACCCTAAAGTATCATTTCCATTCCGGTCTTCTGCGGCTTCATGCCTACACTTTCATAGAAATGCTTTGCTCCGTCATTGCCCTCCCAAACGTTGAGAGTTATATTGTAACAGCCGTTTTCTTTGGCAAATTCACACACATGATCGTATAAAGCTCTACCTACATGCTTTCCTCTTAAGTGTTCGTAAACACAAAGGTCGTCGATGTATAAAGTCTTTATATCGGTCAAAAACTCCTCGGTTAAATGCTGCTTAAACATGCAAAAAGCATATCCCATTGCCTTATCGTTTTCATCGACGGCCACAAAAACGGGTGTTTCATCGTTTTTGATTATCTCAAGCACCTGCTCGTCCGTATACTTGTTGCCGATATTAAAAAGATCCGGGCGGATCAGGTGATGAACAAGATCTACCTGAGCAAGTAATTCATTTATTTCTTTAAGATCCGAGTCTTTTGCTCTTCTTATATTCATTCTCTCACCGTTATCAATCGTGTTTAATGTATTCTTCCGTATTTCCCTTATAATTTAACTTTATCCCCGCCAGATCGTTTCCCAGAAAGATGGCGTTCAAAGATGATCCTCCCAAAAGCGAATCGGCTATAAGGTCATTTAGCATTTTCCTCGCCTCTTCTTCGGACACATTCTCATTTTTAGTCTTTATGAAGCTTTCGAATACAGGCCAAAGAAAATCAAAGGTATTATCCGTATCCGGAATGGGATAGATCTTATACAGGAGCTTATCAAATTCGCTTTCCTTGGGATCGAACCAAAAATTTTTGAAAGTGCAGGGCGAATACGTGTCTGTAAACCCGAATTTTTTGTGAAGGGCGATCGAAATCGCATTTTCTTTGGACACCGATGCACAGACACACTTGGCATCGCAGTACCGATCCAGCACTTCAAATACGGTCTCATACATCTTGGACGCTATGCCTTTTCTTCTGTAAGTTTTTCGTACGTTAACATCTCCGATGTACCACTTCGTCGCATTGTCGGGAAAGCGAAGGCAACGCAGATATCCGACGACCCTGAATCCTTCATACGCTATGACTTCGAACCATTTGACGGCGAATTCATATTCAAAATATTCGCTGCAAAACATTACCTGCGAGAATGAGTCTTCTTTGTTCATCCCTTTGACTTCCCTAAAGAAGTCTGCGAGCAAAACCTTATCAAACTTTTTTAAATTTCTGTGAGAATCTCTTACGACGATCTTCAATGGTACGTCCTCTATGAAAGTTTAAGATCTCCCTCTTTAACCCAGCCAATCTTAACCACCGCTTTATGAATGAGAACAGACAATACAGCGGGAAGTACAAGGCATATGAGTACAAGTCCCAGCCAATCGAACCAGGTTATCGTAGCCTTTGTACCTGCAGCGATATCGTTTACCCAACCGGTATATACACCGAGAGGACCTACAAAACCGCATGTTCCCATACCGGAAGAAATGGGGGTGCCGTTCATCTGCATCTTAAATACACATGTGGCAATGGGACCCGTGATCGCGGAAGCCAAAGTAGGTGCTATCCAGATCCTCGGGTTTTTGACTATATTGCCCATCTGTAACATCGAAGTACCTATTCCCTGAGATACAAGGCCTCCGACTTTGTTTTCTTTGTACGAGATTACCGCAAAACCGATCATCTGCGCACAACATCCGGCTACGGCCGCACCACCGGCAAGACCGGTAAGCAAAAGTGCAGCGCAAATCGCTGCGGAAGAAATAGGAAGCGTTAACGCCATACCTACAATAACCGATACCAAAATACCCATAATGAAAGGCTGCTGCTCGGTAGCCCACATGATAAGTTTTCCCACCGACATAGCCGCTTTTCCCAGAGGTGGCGCGATGAGCCAGGACAATAACATACCGATTCCTATCGTTACCAAAGGAGTAACCAAAATGTCGATCTTGGTTTCTTTGGACACTGCCTTACCAAACTCGGCTGCGATGATCGCAACAAAGAGAACTGCCAAAGGGCCGCCCGCTCCGCCGAGAGCGTTCGAGGCAAATCCTACACTGATCATTGAAAAAAGAACAAGTGGCGGACATTTAAGCGCATATCCTATGGCAACCGCCATTGCGGGGCCGCTCATTGCGGAAGCTATACCGCCGACCGTGTAATCTACTCCTGCTACCGTGGCAACTGTCTGCGTAAGAAATCCGATATGAAACTGCGTTCCCACAGTATTGATGATCGTTCCGATAAGCAACGAACAAAACAGACCCTGCGCCATAGCACCGAGTGCGTCGATACCGTAACGCTTAAGCGATATCACAATATCTTTCTTTTTTAAAAACTCTTTCATTCTCTCCTCCTTGGTCAAAGCCCGCCTTTTCGCGGGTCTTCGCCTGATAACACCAAAAAATACCGCTAATACTGTATCACATAATTTACCAAGATGCTACAGAAATAACGCCGTACCCAAAAGGATACGGCGTTCATGGAATTTCATGAATTTTCTCATCATTCGGGGAGTTTTTTCAACAAGAAGTTTAACGGTGTTGAAATTCTGAAGATTCTCATTAAGCCCGGCCTCAATATTGTCGGCCTGATTGGATAATGAAGAAATATAAAATAATTATACGCTTGCGACCGAATACTTATTGAAGTAAAGTGAAATCATCCGACAATCTTCGTCTGAAAGGATCACGCTATGAAAGCAATAATAATCGACGACAAATGGACATTTAGAAGGGGTTATCTTGATTCGATAACAATGATCGAAGCGGACCCGGGAACGCAGATAAACATACCTCACGATGCAATGATCTCAACGGATGTTTCCAAAGATGCTCCCGCCACCACCGATTCAGGATATTTTAAAGGCGGTATGTCCAATTACACCAAATATATATTTATACCCAAAGAATGGGAGAAAGAATGTATCGGTCTTAGATTTGACGGAGTAATGATGAATGCGACCGTTGATATAAACGGAAGCCGCATCGGTCAATGTCATTACGGCTACGCTCCTTTTTATGCCGATCTCACCGACTATGTCACGTTCGGAGAAGAAAACCGCATAACGATAAATGTCAATACATCGATGCAGCCCAACTCACGCTGGTATACCGGCGAAGGTCTCTATCGCGGTGTTAATCTGTTGCATGGTCCGAAAGTTCACATAGTTCCCGACGGAATATATGTTTATACCAAAGAAGTATCGGACGGCTATGCCTTTTTGGAAGCGTCCGTCGAAGTGGAAAACAAAGGAACGGATAACAGCCTTGCTGAGGTGACGCTGGAACTAATAAACGATAAGAGCGACGAGTCGGTTTCTTTGTGCAAAAAGGTAATAGAGATTGATCGCGGCAAATCACAAAGAGCCATGATGGCATTTGCTGTCAAAGACCCTATGATATGGGACATCGACAATCCCAATCTCTACCGTGCAAAAGCCACGGTAAAAGCTGTCGGTGAATATCGCACTCATTTCGTTAAGTACGAAGAAACCGTTTCGGATGAGGCCGAAGTTCTTTTCGGCATACGTACTGTTTCCGTCGACCCTGTCCGCGGTCTTTTGATCAACAAAAAATGTGTCAAATTAAAAGGCGGATGCCTTCACCATGACAACGGTCTTCTCGGATCGGTCACATTTGGCAGGATTGAAGAAAGAAAGATCAAAAAGTTGAAAGAAGTCGGCTTTAATGCGATCCGTACCGCACACAATCCTCCTTCCGCAGCTTTGATAGAAGCCTGCGACAGGATCGGAATGTACGTTTTTGACGAAGCATTTGATGCATGGTTCATCGGAAAACGCGGAGGCGATTACAATCAGTTCTTCGAAGCGGACTGGGAAAAAGATCTGACCGCATTTGTCAAAAGAGACAGATCTCACCCTTCTGTTATCATGTGGTCGACCGGAAACGAGATACCCGAAAGAGGCGGACTTGCAAACGGCTATACAAAAGCGACAAGAATCGCAGATAAACTTCGCTTTCTCGACGCTTCAAGACCGATAAGCAACGGCATATGTTCATTCTGGAGCGGACTCGACGATGCTCTTGCCGTTGGGCAGAACCAGGCTCAGAATGCCGGTGACGGATTTAAGACGACTCTTTGGGAAACGGGAACAGAGCCGTTTACCAACGGCCTCGATGTTGTGGGATACAACTACATGGAAGATATTTACGAACGCGATCATGATATGTTCCCTGAACGCGTGATACTCGGATCGGAGAATTTCCCCAAAGAAATAGGGTTCCGCTGGCCCATGGTGGAAAAACTCCCTTATGTGATTGGGGATTTTACCTGGACTGCATGGGATTATATCGGAGAAGCCGGACTGGGAAAAGCCGTATATGTCGATCCAAGCGATCCGAATGCTCCTCAAAACCCCTGGAATCTTATGCCACAGGATACTTCACCTTACCCGTGGAGACTGGCCAACGATGCGGATTTCGATATTACCGGACACAGAATGCCTCAAGGCGATTATCGAAGTGTCGTTTACGGAAGCGGTAAAACCTTTGTTTATTCCAAGCATCCCGAAACATTTAACAAGAAAGAGATCGTCAGCATGTGGGGATTCCCGTATTTCCTTTCAAATTGGAATTATTCGGGATTCGAACGCGCCCCCATTGAACTGACCGTCTTTTCAAGAGCCGATGAAGTCGAAGTCACAGTCAATCAGAAATCAATTGGCAGAAAGCCCGTAAGTTTGGAAAGGCCCCTGCCTTACAGCGTTACTTTTGAAACAGTTTACGAACCGGGTGAAGTTGTTGCGATATCATACAAAGACGGTAAAGAGATAAGCCGCGATACGCTCGTTACAGCCAAAACAGCTTCCAAAATAAACCTTTTGCCGGACAAAAAGAAAATGTGCGCCGACGGACACGATCTTATTTATGTCGAAATACAGATCACCGACGAAAACGGTATCATCGTCCCCGACGCGCAGATTGAATTAAGAGCTCTTGTGACCGGTGACGGATATCTGGCCGGTTTCGGTTCTTCGAACCCCGTGACCGAAGAAAACTATACCGACGACTCGGCGTCGACATATCGCGGACGCGCCATGGCGGTTATTCGTTCCGGTTACGAAAAAGGATCATGCGAATTAACAATCTCCGCCGACGGATTACAGACCGTCAAAGAAGCTTTTGTCATCGCATGATCCAATCAAATAAAAGTATATAATATCAGACTTGAACACATGGTTGCCACCGGTTTCATGGCGAACCATGTGTTTTTCATTGTCGCGCCAAACGACAGTTTTTCTTTTTTCATTATTAAACCCCGAAGCTCTATTCCTTT
>JAILEQ010000027.1 GCA_024687305.1 Lachnospiraceae bacterium
AAACAAGAGATGCATTGTTTCACCATCATATTTCAGTACCTCTTCACCGGATGAAAACTCAATTATGTTACAATCAATTCTAATTTCATCCAAAATGGCCTCTATTTTTCTTCTTATGTCTGAGATCCAATAATCACTGTCATCACAAATTCCTATGTTAATCATATTTAGTCCCCCACATCGCCTTACTCAATGTAATACTTTATATTGTAACCTCTATGTTAAAGACATTGTTTTTGAAGTTATATACGATCTCTCCATTGTATTTTTCAACTATGCGTTTTATGTTTTTCATCCCAAAACCATGATTATCTTTATCAACCTTTGAAGTCCTTAAATCCATTCTTTGCGATGATGAATTAATACATGTATTAGTTACCCTTATTGATGTCCTTCCACGAAAACTGCCAATCGAAACTTTGATATAACGTTCTCCCCCGATTTCTGTTTTTTCTGCGGCCTCAACAGCATTACTCAAAATATTTGAAAACAAAACACACAAGTCGAATAACTCAATTTTGAGGTCTTCTCGCAATTTACCTTTCCATTCCCAGGCTATTTCCTCTTTCAAGGCCTTCTCATGCCATTCGGCGATTATTGTATCCACAGCTGCATAGCCCGAATAGCTTTGGGCCTTTCTGTTTTGAGTTTCCTCTTTCATCCTGTCGATATAATTTTGAAGCTCATCATAGTCCTTCTCATCAATACAGCTTTCCAAAGCACTCAGATGAGCGTTTATATCGTGTCTGAAACTTCTTATGCTTTTGTCGGCTTCAATAATGTTCTTAATGTGTTCTTCCTGATTTGCCAGATATTGATCGTATAAAGCTTTTTCAGCTTTATACAATGCATCTTTACTCTTCAAATAAGACATACCTCTAAGACCTGCGATCAGCAACAGGCACAATATGGTAATACTGATCGCAAAGGGCCCTTTCATGTGAAGAAACAATGAGTCATCACCCTTCATAAAGCCCTGTGATATTCCAAGCACTACCAAAATGCAAACAACGCTTATAAGCAATACCAGATACTCACCGGTCGTTGTCCGTATTTTGTCTGCAAGACGCTTGGAACCGATAATGATAAACCAGATAAAAAAGAACAGACACGAAACACCGCTCTCGATCACATCCCAGAATGAAGAATTGATCAATTCCTTGTAAGGTATGTTAAAGACGATGGAGAATACGAAAGAAAAGAAGATATTAATGCACATGTACATTATAAATACAATGGGATAAAGGACTATAGTATAGAAATATCCCGACTTGTTCATTAGAAGAATACCAATGAACACAAGACACATACTCATTGTTAAGTTGGGTTTAACACCGTCAATATGAATCAGAATAAAGCCAAGCGCAAAAACCAAGGCGCCTACCCAAAGAAGGTGCACCTGTTTTCTGAATTTAACGGAAAAGAAATTGCGATAGCAGAAATAGCAGCCCAAGAAATTAATAACTATCGACACCCCATGCAGTAACATGCTTACCCCAACCTTTCTATCGCCATAGTTTTGACATATGCAAAATAAGCTTCTCTGTATTCTTTGTAGTACGATCTTCCCACCGATATCTTCGTTCCGTCAAGCATAACAATCTCAGTGTAATTAACGTCGGAAACGTACTGCAGATTAACAAGAAACGATTTGTGAATACGAAGAAGAGTTGTTTCTTTTAACCGCTCTTCCAGAACTTTAATGCTGTCATAACCTGACATGACCTTGTCCTTACAGCATATCTCGACATAATTTTTCTGTGCTTTGATATACTTAACGTCGTCAGCCTTTATAAAGACTTCACCTTCAAGTGTCGTCACAGGGAAAGATTTATTCCTTACGCTTTCACGGATCGCTGCCTTTATACATTTTGCTATGGCAGCGTCATCGATAGGCTTACTCATAAAAGCCAACGTCTTTATATCGAGTGTATCCCACCTGAGTTCTTCGTGACTGGACACAAATACAATACGCCAAAACAAAGGATTGTCGCGAAGGAAATCCAAAAGATCGATACCCGAGATGCCTTTCATCTCAATGTCAAGAAACAGCAGCAGTATTTCATGGCCGCTGTATGTCAGTATTTCTTCTCCCGAAGCGAAATCGACTATTTCATATTGATACGAAGACTCATTTAAGAATGCGCAGCAACTCTCGATCAGTTTCTTTCGCCAGAATTCCTTGTCGTCACAAATCCCTATAGTAATCATCGTTTAACCCTCCCCTCTGTCTCTCTTAAGCGTAAACACACCAAATAACCGCCACCAAAACACTCGCCAGCGAATAAGCCAACCCCAAAATGACCCCGGGGGACGGTGGTGTTGGTTCATTTTTTTCTTCGCGCTTCGAGGCCTTGTACGAAAGGGCCACGAGCGGTGGAAGTATTGCAAGCTGCACGTATCGGAAGTTCATGCTGCATTCGTGGGGATACGTGTCTGCGAATGAAAAATACGAATACATCATGGTAATGTAGCATGTTACAAAGAAAAGTCTGTGTCCAAGGTCGCAGACCGGCTTTCCGGGACCTGCGGTGCCAAAAAGATGCGCTTCTTTGGCTGTAATGTAGGCTTCTCTCATTTTCTTAGAAAATAAAGGAAGAATGAACACCTTCACAAATGCAACGAGCGCCCAAGCGGCGATGCAAAGATTTGTGAAAATGCAAAGAAGGCATATCGCTTTCGCCCAAGCGGGGAAAGTGGCAAGGTCGCATTCTCCGAGAGCGGAAGTGCGTGCCATCTGCATCCAGATGTTGTGGCCGTATCCGAGTTTTCCGTGAGCGAGATTCTTAAGAACGCCTATGGGATTGGGGAAGAAAAGACGCTCGAAACGCGAAAAGTCACCTACATACTGCTCGCTGGTTTCAGGCAAGAAAGCGATATATGTGGGGGGCATCTTGTATTTTACGTAGCAGCGGATGACCCACAACAATCCCAATGGCACACAGATGCAACCAAAAACAACATATTGAAAAAATCTTTTAAGAGGAAAAGTTTTTTCTTTTTTCCAATCTGCAATAAAGGTATAAAGAAACAAAACCGCTATCGGGAAAGCGACAAGGCCCGCGGAGAGCTTTGAGAGCATTCCGATGGCAACGGACAAAGCGATCGCAAAGATGTCCTTGTACGCACGCGTTTTGTACCAGCGAACGGTAAACCATACGGCGAGAACCTGAAACATAAGACCTATGCCGTCGTTGTTGACGGAGCCGGCGGTCATGATGAGAGTCGGCTGAAATGCAAAGATCAAAAGCGCAAATGCTTTACCGCTTTTCGGGACTTCAAGTTCATCCAATATTCGTTCAAACGCAAACAACGTGATCACGGAATATATGAGCGTGATGAACTGGACCGACTCGATGAGCACCTTTGTGCTGTCTGTAAAAAGGCCTATGAAGCTTATCCAAACGGCGCAGATTATGTGATGAACCGGCGGATGATTGAACTGATAGATCTCGCGCGGATCGAAGGGCACAAAACTGTGATTTTTGTACAGATAAAAGATGTAACCGAGGTGGCCCGTAAGCACATTATTGTCAAGATCGACCGTACCGATATCGTACTGTGCGAAGTTTACAACGGGCATAAAAATCACATATAAGGCACGCACCAAAATGCCTGCCGCAAGTATCAAAAATGTGATCTTTTTGTAATCCAAACTCTTTTTCGCCATATTTTGTCCCATAACATTTGCGGCACTGCCTTGGCAGCACCGCACGGTTCTTTTTACTTTACTATCTTTTCAAAATCTGCCTTCGGATGCTTGCAGATGGGGCAAATGAAGTCATCGGGCATCTCTTCGCCCACATATTCGTAACCGCATATGCGGCAGCGCCAGATCGTCTCGCCCTTCGGAGTCGTTCCCACAGCTTCGGGCTTGGGTTTGATGTTACTTTGATAATATTCGTAGGTGCACGACGAAGTATCCGAAAGGACCGTCATGAATTCGGGCTTGCAGATAAAGAGCGTGTGAGAGCCAAGGTCAACGGTGCTCTC